>JBCBLJ010000739.1:0-4226 GCA_038520195.1 Planctomycetota bacterium | reverse complement strand
TGCCTCGACGTAGTTGACCGGAGGTAAGTCCTTCGGCCGATTAAGGATCTCCACCGATTCGATGCGATCGGGAGGCAGCACCAGTTCGTCTTTCTTTTTCTTCTTGTTCAGGTCCACGCGACGAAGCTCCCCCAGAACATGCATGCCGTCGATGACGCGGCCGAAAACCGTTTGCTGAGTGGTGACCGAAGGAAGCGGCATGAACAGGATCGCGAACTGAGTGCCGCCCGAATTGGGAACGAAGTCCTGCGTCCCCGCAATCGGCAGCTTTGCCATGACCAGTGAACCGCGAAGCGGCATGCGGATCGTTTCTCGCTCGTGCTCATCGGCGATGAATCGATCGGGTGTGGACGTCCCATCGCCGATCGGATCTCCCGTCAACGCGAGCATGTCGTTGACTACTTGGAAAAAGTCGAGGCCATCGTAGAACCCACTCTCAACGAGATTGATGAAATGCGCGACGGTCGACGGGGCTTCGTTGATGTAGAGTTCCGCCGTGAACTCTCCACGAGTGGTCTTAAACCTGGCTTTAGGTAGTTCACCCTGCGTCTCGCGAAGTTTTGATTCGATCTCGTATTGCTTTTCGATCTGGTCAAGAAGCGCGAACATACGACGGTCAACGTCTTCCAATTCCTTCGGCTCGAGTTTTTCGTAGAGGCGGCGGGCAAGAACAAAGTCGTTGGACACGACGCCGGAGCGAGCCGCCGAAATGGCGACGTAGCGAAGCCGACTGCCGTAGTCGAGAAGCCGGGCGGACGCTTCTCGCGTTCCATCGTCGTAGACGGATCGCTCGGTGCGATACAACAAAGAAGTCACAAGGAATCGCATGGCGACGGGATGTGGCATGAAGCGAAAGACGTCCAGAGCCGCGTCGTAAGTCTCGTTCATCAGCTCACGCGAACGTGTGCGGACGTCGAGGTAGGCCTTTTTGCGCCGCTTCTCCGGATTCCCGTTGGCGTAGACCAGATACAAACGCCGCATCTCAACCAAGCTTTCCTTTAGCTCATCGGACTTTTTGTCAAACAGATCGACCGCCGCAAGCCCCTGGGCCCGAATCTCGGCGTCATCAACCGCGTCTTTGAACGCCTCGATGATGGCCGTCGGGTCCGCCGCAATCGCATCCGCGGGCAACTCGGAATCGCCGGTTCGCGTCATCGCCGACATCCCAGCGGTCGATTCGCGCTCGGTGAGGGCGTCGGTCGATGGCGCCGAACTAGTCGACGGCGTTGAACTCGTCGACGGCGGCCCCTGGGCGAGACTTGCGTCGGTCACCGGGAGCAGCAATCCGGCCAGCAGCATTCCGGCCAGCAGTCGCCTCGAAGACGGCGTCAAAGCCAGCTTGATCGGGCGAGGGGTAAAGAAGCGGGTTCGCTGTCGATTCCGAGCATTCATCGAGGTTTCTGTCGGCCGAGGATTGCGGTGTAGACCGGGACAGCAAGGATACGCGGGTGGCACGGTTTCGGTTTTCGGTAATCGCCAAACTCACGCACTTTCGTATACTTTTAAAGATGAGCCGACCGAAGAAGACGCCCCGACGAAATGACGACGATTTCAACTCCCCGCCACGCCCAAAGCGGCCAGCGAAGCAGCGGGCGTCGAAACTGCGAATCATCGGTGGCTCGATGCGCGGACGGACCGTCGTCTATCACGGCGCCGACTTCACTCGGCCAATGAAGGATAGCGTTCGCGAGAGTTTGTTTAATATTCTCGGCCCCGCCATCAAGGGGGCGAATTGCCTTGATCTGTTCGCCGGAACCGGTGCCGTTTCTTTTGAGGCTCTGAGTCGCGGTGCCTCCCGAGCCGTAGCGATCGAAAGAAACCGTCGCGCACTTGGATTCATCAAATCGACCGCCGAAACGCTCGACGTCACCGACCGCTTGCAGATCCTTGGCGGCGATGCCTTTCGAATCGGCGCCGATCTGCTGGGACCGCCGTCCGGCGATGCACCACTGGAGGACACCGCCAAAATCGTTTTTCTCTGTCCACCTTACGCCATGTGGGACGAAGCGGCGGACGCCCTTAAAATACTCATCCGTTTGTCGCTGAATCATTCTCCGCCGGGAAGCGTCCTCGTCGCCGAAACGGACAAGCACTACGACCCCGAAAAACTCCCCCCCGGCGACTGGGACCATCGCCTTTACGGCGGCACCCGCCTCTCTTTCATCCAGCCACAAATGATCTGCGGAATGAGGTGATCGCGTGGGCGACGAACGTGAGACGGAGTTCCCGATCGATGACATGGGCTCGAACGAAGAATCCGATGCGAGTCCGGCATCCAACGACCTGACCCTTGGCTTCGATCACGCCGCGGCCAAAGTCAAGACATTTCCACAGTCGCCCGGTGTCTATTTGATGAAGGACGCCGCCGGACGCGTCATCTACGTGGGCAAGGCGAAGAACCTTCGCAGCCGCGCCGGCAGCTATTTTCTCAAGGCTGCCGCCGAAGAACCACGCACCGCCGGCTGGATTCACGAAATCGCGGACATTGACTACGTCGATTGCGATAGCGAGGTCGATGCGTTGCTGATGGAATCGCGTTTGATCAAAGATGTTCAACCCAAGCACAACAAGGATCTCAAGGACGACAAGACGTTTCCGTACTTGATGATCACCACGCGCGAGGAGTTTCCTCGCATTGAAGTCACGCGAGAACCGAAGGCGAAGGGCGTTAAACTCTACGGCCCCTTCGCGAGCGCCGGGGCGCTTCGGGGCGCAATCCAGGTTCTACAGCGGATCTTCAAGTTCCGGACTTGCACGCTGGATATCAGCGAGTCGGACGAAAAATGGAAGTGGTTTCGCCCCTGCCTGCTGGCCAGTATTCATCAGTGTTCCGCTCCGTGCAATTTCCGGATCGGCAAGGAAGAGTATCGTCGTGATATTCGCCGATTGCAGACGTTCCTCGAAGGCGGCAAACGCAAGTTGCTCAAGGAGATGCAGGACGAAATGCTGGCCGCGAGCAAGTCGCTGGAGTTCGAACGAGCGGCCGTCCTTCGAGATGAGATCCAAATGCTCGAGCGACTCGAAGAGCGAGGCGAGTTGGACACCCATGCTCAACCGGAAGTCTTTTACATCGACCCCAAAAAAGGGCTGACGGGATTGCGGAAAGTCCTCGAGATCGGCGAGACGCCTCGTGTCATCGAAGGCGTCGACATTGCGCACCTGGGTGGTGGTCAGACCGTCGCGAGTCTCGTGCAGTTTATCGATGGCTTGCCATTCAAACCTGGCTATCGACGTTTTCAGATCAAGGATGTCGACGGCGTGGACGATTTTCGCAGCATCTACGAAGTCGTCTCACGGCGGTTTCGACGACTGAGTGATGAATCTGACTCATTTCCCGACATTCTGTTGATCGACGGCGGCAAAGGTCAACTCAGCGCCGCGATGGCCGCGTTTCGTGATCAGGAAATCAAGCCGCCAGTGGTGATCTCACTGGCCAAAAAGGAAGAAGAGGTCTTTCGGCCGGACAATCCCGTTCCGCTACGGCTCTCGCGCAATTCGTTTGCCCTCCGACTGTTGCAATACGTCCGCGACGAAGCACACCGTTTCGCGCAGCACTATCACCATATCCTTCGCAACAAATCGACCTTCGAACGGTAACGCGACTGCGCGCGTTTGAATGTCGCGCACTGCGAAGGAAGCCGCGCGAGACTTTCGCACTTCTTTTATTTTTTGTGTCACAAAAACGTCCGGCCGACGTTTCACTTCTCCGATGAACGACGGCCCCAACCTTGACGCTTGCGAGACACTCGCTCAACACCAGGCCATTGTCTGGCGAATCGTGCGATCGTTTTGCTCCAGGAACGTCGACCAGGACGATCTGTTTCAAGAGATTTGCGTTTCGATTTGGGCCGCTCGGGAGAAATTCCCGTCGGACGTGAAACCAACCACCTACGTCTACCGGATCGCACTCAACCGAGCGATATCGTGGCGACGCAAACGAATCAAGGATCGAACGAGGCTGTCGGAGTACAGGCGGCATGAACAGCAAACCGGCGCTCATGCGGACGCCGGCAGGGAGGCGTCGATGGAGCGATCCGACGACGTGCGGCAGTTGTATCGGGCGATCGCGGAACTGAAACCACCCGACCGCTGCGTCATCTTGCTGGTCCTGGACGGACTCGACTACTCCGAAATGTCGGACATTTTGGGCATCAGTCCCGCCGCCGTTCGCAAACGCGTCTCCCGGTCAAAAAAACGATTGATGGCGATGCAGGAAATACGTGATT
>JBCBLJ010000294.1:0-9045 GCA_038520195.1 Planctomycetota bacterium | reverse complement strand
TACAAGCGAGCCCGCGACGAGGACCGAAATTACGAATACCGCAGGGATCCCCACACACCACCAACCAAGAAAGCCTCCGCTCGACGACATCGCACTACTGTCAACAATGATGAAAGAGACTCCCACCAGCAGGAAACAGCATATGGCCCAGACCCAAGAAGTCTGCTTCTTGCCCTCGGTCTTGGGCATGTCTCGCAGCTCGAGCGGCTTGCGATTTTTCACCAGCGCGAGCGCTTCGTCCTCTTTGAGGCTCCCTTGTATCGTTCGAACCTTACCGAGATAACGCGGAGGCTGAATTTCCTCTTCCGGCTCAGCGGCGTCGATCGGAGACTGGTACGGGTTGGTGGACATCAATCAGATCACGTGAGCGAATGGAATGGAAAGCAAGTTAACATCTCACGGCTTCGAAATCCTGCCGAACGTGGTTTCGCAACGCGACTGTACCGCCATCGCCAATCACCTGGACGGACTCTTGCGGGAGCAAAACGTGGGTGTCATCCGCTCCCAAAACCGACGTCACGTCGGTGGTCGCAATCTACAATCCACCTGGTCGGGATGGCGAGCAGTCATTCGAAACGATCGCCTGCAACGGTTTTTGACGCAGCATTTGGGTGAACGATTCGGGTTGGTGCGAATTCTGTTCTTTGACAAACCGCCTCAGCAGAGCTGGAATCTATCGTTGCATCGCGATCGGGCGATCGCCGTGTCAAGGCACCACCAACCGCCGGAGCCTTACGGTCGACCGAACCACAAGGCAGGTGTTCCACACGTCCACGCAAACGATTCATTGCTCGAACAGATGCTCACACTTCGTTTGCACCTCGATGCGATGCACGCGGGCAATGGACCACTCACCGTTGTCCCGCGATCACACCGGAATCGCGATCAGCCCGCCGGCGATGCGATGGCGATTCACTGCGGACGCGGCGACGTCTTCGCCATGCGACCGTTGTTGCTGCATGGCAGCCGGTCGTCGGCCGCCGACAACACGGACCACCGCCGGGTCGTCCATCTGGAAATCGCTCCCGATGGCGTCTTGTCGGCCCCCTATCGATGGTTTCGCTACGATGAAGCGAGTATCCTTCCGGTGGCCTTCGCTTCCCCACCGAACACTCCCGGCACGCCATGATCCGATCCATCGCAATCCTCGCCCTCAGCCTCTGTGGCGTCGTATCTTTCGGCACCCAGTCGTTCGCCGCCGATCGCCCCAACGTCCTGATGATCTGTATCGATGACCTCAACGACTGGGTCGAGCCGCTGGGAGGACATCCACAGGTCAAAACGCCCGCGATGGTATCGCTCGCTAAGCGCGGCGTCGTCTTCACTAATGCCCATTGTCAGTCGCCGCTATGCAATCCGTCGCGGACCAGTTTGATGCTCTCACGCAGACCTTCGAGCACCGGCGTTTACGGCCTCAAGCCGTGGTTCCGCACGCTCCCACAGTGGCAAGACGCTGTATCCCTCCCGCAATTCTTCAAGGCCGCAGGCTATGAAACGTATAGCGGCGGGAAAGTCTATCACTCGATCCGCAAAGACCCGCCCAACGCAAAGATTCGTGAGTTCGATCACTGGGGTCCGCGTGGCGGCACGGGCGTTCGCCCAAAACAGAAACTGATTCCCCCGACACCACAAGGAAACCATCCGCTGATGGACTGGGGTGTGTTCGATCACAAAGACTCGGAGAAAGGTGACTACATCGTCGCGGACTGGGCAACCGAAACAATCACGAACATGCCCAAAGACAAGCCATTCTTCATGGCATGCGGCTTCTTCCTTCCACATGTCCCCTGCCACGTGACGCAAAAGTGGTGGGACATGTATCCCGATGAATCATTGGTCATGCCGACCATCCTTGAAAATGATCGCGACGATTGCCCGCCGTTCTCTTGGTTCATCCACTGGAGCCTGCCCGAACCAAGATTAACCTGGCTTCGCCAAGCCGACCAGCATCGCAACCTCGTTCGCTCGTATCTCGCAAGCATCTCGTTTGTCGATAGCCAAGTCGGACGAGTCTTGAAAGCACTCGAAGATTCGCCTCATGCCGACAACACGATTGTCTGTCTTTGGAGCGACCACGGTTGGCACCTTGGCGAGAAGGCCATCAGTGGAAAGAACACGCTATGGGAACCGTCGGCGCGCGTGCCACTGATCTTCGCGGGCAAGGGCATCCAGCAGGGCGAGTGCAAACAGCCCGCCGAGTTGCTGGACATCTACCCGACACTCGCCGAATTGGCCGGACTCGAAACGCCCGATGTCGATGGCCTAAGCCTGGCACCGCAACTGGCGGACCCCGACGCGATCCGAACTCGACCGGCGATGACCGAGCACAACCCCGGTAACGTTGGCATTCGAGGCGTTCGATACCGCTTGATTCGCTACGCCGACGGCAGCGAAGAGCTCTACGATTTGGACAACGATCCAAACGAACACACGAACTTGATCGGCGTCGAACAACACAACGCCGCCGCGGAGCGACTCCGCAAATTCGCGCCCGCCTCGCCCGCACCACTCTGTAAAGGCAGCGGAGCCCGCATCCTGGAAAAACGCGAAGACGGCTGGTATTGGGAGGAGAAACGGATCGACACCGAGAACCCGCCCATGGACGTCGGCAATTCCTTTCCGTAGATGACCGAAGCGACGCGGATTTCTCCATCGAGACGGCTTGTCCATGAAAGAGACCGCCTACCTGCTGCAAGCCACATTGGTCACGCTTTGGTGGGTCGGCCTCTTTTCAAGTCCACGTTTCTTCGCCGCGTTCCAGTTCGGCGGGATCTCGCCGATAGCATTCTGGTCCCTCCTCCTTCCTGATGTCCTGCTCATCGCGGCGCTCTCGGCCGTGCGTGCGTACCGAAAGGATCGAGTGACCAAGTACGTGATCCTCGGAGCGTTCGCGTACGCAACTCTATATTGCTGCAACGCGTGTGTGCTGACACACAGCGGCTGGCTCTCTGTCTCACTGATGCTCGCGGGTCTCGCCTACAACGCATTTTTATGCTTCAACGCGTCGCTCTTTCGGACATCGTCGGCGGGCCCGCTGGCCAACACCGCCAAAACGCTTGTTCAAGTCATTTGCATCTGGTCGATCACCCTGGGGATCCTACCGGGCATCATCCTGAACGCATTCGGCGTTGACCCGGTTCCGCCATGGGGCATTTCGTTGGCCCTCGCGAGCCTGCTCTTCGTCGCTTGCAGCGCACTCGGATTGTTAAGCGCTTTCTTCATGGTTCGTCACGGGCATGGGACGCCACTGCCGATGGACCAGACCAACCGACTCGTCGTTGCGGGTCCTTATCGATACGTCCGCAACCCGATGGCGATCGCCGGGATCGGACAGGGAATGGCCCTCGCGATCGCGTATCAGTCGCCATCGCTATGGGTCTACTCGCTGACCGGGGCCGTCGTTTGGCACGTCGCCGTTCGTCCCTTTGAGGAACGCAATCTTCTGGATCGATTCGGCAAACCCTACCGGGATTACCGAAAATCGGTCCGTTGCTGGATCCCAACATCGGCTCGACAAAAGAAATCGTGAGAGGGCACAGGGAACCCAAATTCTGTTCCGGCACATTTTCGATCACGCTAAACTGAGGCGTTGTCCCCGCTCTCTCTCCTTTGTCGACTTCCCGATGCATTCGGCCGGCTCCATCGCGTTCTTCTTCCTGCTACTCGCTTGCACCGCAGTCGCTGAAGTTCCGCCAAGTGAACTTGAATCCAAGGCACGCGATCTTCTTCGCGAGCACTGCGTCAGTTGTCATGGTGGCGACGAATCCAATGGCGGGCTCCGTCTCGATCGAGCGTCGTCGCTGGCTACCGTTGGGGATTCCGGCAAACGCGCGATCGTTCCGGGTAACGCCGAGAAAAGCGAGCTGGTCGCACGACTGATCTCGCGCGACGAAGACACTCGGATGCCGCCCGAGGGCGAAAGACTTGGCGATGACGACATTGAGTTGATTCAGGCTTGGATCGCCAACGGCGCCGCATGGAACGAGAGCAACGGAAACTCCACCGAACGTGACGCCAGACTTGACCACTGGGCCTTTCAACCGATCACTCCTTCCGCCATCCCGTGCCGTGACGAGACGTGGTCCTCGCACCCCATCGATCGATTCCTTCAGGCCGCGCGGCGAAAGGCCGGCGACTCCGTTGTCGCCGATGCTTCACCACGTGTCGTGCTTCGGCGGCTGCACTATGACCTTCTTGGACTGCCGCCGACGTTTTCCGAAGTCCAGGCATTCGAAGCACGCTGGCATCTAGCGGGCGCGGAAACCGCCATCGAAGCGTCCGTCGATCGCTTGCTGGCCCGAGACGAATATGGTGAACGATGGGGCAGACACTGGATGGATTGGGTGCGCTATGCGGACACCGCCGGCGACAACTCCGACTACCCGATTCCCCAGGCGTTCCTGTACCGCAACTACATTATTGATTCACTCAACGAGGATGTGCCCTACGACCAATTCCTGATCGAGCAACTCGCCGGCGACCTCCTTCCCGCTGAAACGGAGGCCGATCGCAAGCGGCAAACCATTGCGACCGGCTACCTCGCAATGGCTCGACGATTCGGCTCACTGATCGAGCGATACCCGTGGCACCTTACCATCGAGGACACGATCGACAACATCGGGAAAACCATGTTGGGGATGACGATCGCATGTGCCCGCTGCCACGATCACAAATTCGATCCGGTCTCCACCCGTGAGTATTACGGGCTCTACGGTTTCTTCGCTAGCACTCGCTACCCATTCCCCGGCATCGAGCTGTTTAAGGCGCAGAACCATTTCCCTTCCTTGCTCACCGCGCAGCAGACGCAGACTCACCTGGTTAAATTCGCCGACAAAACCGCGGAGCTTGAAAAGTCTCTCGAACACTTGATGAGCCTTTGCAAAGTCAAGGCACTGGAAAATGCAAGACTTCAAGCCTCGGCGACCATCGACGAACAACGGCGGATGCGAGACGAACTCGACAGAATGCTCGGCAAGGTTCGCCGGAAAGGTGAAGAACTCGCCAAGCACTTGCTCTCCATTCCTGAGTACCCAACGGCGTACGCGGTCAGTGACGCCAAACCCGTCGACGCCGCGATACAGATCAAGGGTGAACCAACGCGTGTTGGCGCCGTTGTTTCGCGACAGTTCCCGACCGTCCTTGGCGGCCAGCAGCTCCCCGATTCCGTCTCAGGGAGTGGGCGTCTGGAGCTCGCTCGCTGGATCGCATCGACACGGAACCCACTCACCGCACGCGTGATCGTCAATCGAGTTTGGTCAAAGTACTTTGGCCGTGGGATCGTTCCGAGCACCACGGATTTTGGTTTGCGCGGCCAAAAACCCAGCCATCCGCAACTGCTCGACTGGCTCGCGCACGATTTCATGACTCACGGCTGGTCGCTCAAACGACTTCACCGTTGCATCGTCACCAGCAGAACTTATCGTCTCACGTCGGATTCAGGCGACGATCCCGAAAACGTTCACTTCACGCACCAGCGACGCAAGCGTCTCGACGCCGAAGCCATTCGCGACACGATGCTACTTGTCAGCGGCGAATTGGATACGTCTCCGATGAATCAAGCGCATCCGTTTCCGCCACGAAACAAATGGACTTTCACCCAGCACCATCCGTTCAAAGATGCGTACCAGAGTCATCGCCGATCGGTCTACCTCATGACCAAACGGCTTACCGCAGATCAGTATTTCCAAACCTTCGACGGCCCCGATCGCAACGTTTGCACTCAGTCGCGGGATCAATCCATCACCGCCTTGCAAGCGTTGTACTTCGTGAACAATGAATTCCTACACGATTGCGCCGAGGCACTCGCAGGTCGACTCACCGGCGATCTGCCCACGGAACAGAACGTCGAGAGGCTCCTTGAATCGATCCTTCAGCGACGACCGACGCCGCAGGAGCGTCAATGGCTAATGGAACACTATCTTGCGACGCGGCGGCAAACCACCGAAGCCGAGGCATGGGCAAGCCTCAGCCGAAGCCTGTTCCGGCTCAATGAATTCCTCTACATCGATTGAATCAACACACCATGCAAGCCTTGAATCAACCGAGATCCGATCGGCGAACGGCGATCCGAAGCATGGTCGCCAGTTCCATGTTCCTTCCCGCGATCGTCTCCGATTTGATCGCGTCGGAATCGATCGACCCGCTCGCACCCAAGCCGACACACTTTCCCGCGAAAGCCAAGAACCTGATCTTTATCTTTGCAACCGGTGGCGTCTCGCACATCGACACGTTCGACCCCAAGTCCAGCCAAAACGGACGAGACGGCAAAGGCAAAGACAAACTGATGGGCAATCAGTTCGGCAGCCAACGCAATCCGCGATGCGATATCGAAGTCAGCGATCTGTTCCCGAGGCTCCGCGATGTTATGGACGACATCTGCTTGATCCGCTCGATGAATGCATCGCACTTCGATCACTCCGAAGCCACGCTCGGGATGCATACCGGTTCGCCCACCTTTGCACGACCGTCGATGGGCTCTTGGATCAGCTACGGGCTCGGAAGCGAAAACCAGGACCTACCCAGCTTCATCGTCATCGCGCCGCACCTTCCCTATGGCGGCACGCAGGTCTACGCCAATGACTTCTTGCCCGCCTTTCACCAAGGAACGCGTGTGTTGCCCGGCAAGCAACCAATCCGCGATTTGAGTTGGCCTTCCGAAGATCGGTCGCTCCAGATCCAAGAACTTGATCTCGTCCGCCGGATGAATCACGACCACGCCAACAAGCGTTCCCCCGATCCGGCACTCGCCGCTCGAATCAAATCGTTCGAGACCGCTTTTCGAATGCAGACCGCCGCGCCCGAAGCATTCGACGTCGAACAAGAGCCCGAGCACATCCGGCGTCTGTACGGCTTGGATCGGAAGACGAAAGGACCGGGTAGCGATTTCGCGTGGCAATGCCTGGTCGCGCGGCGATTGGTCCAGCGCGGCGTCCGAGTGGTCGAACTGATTGACACCGGCTCGCGACCCAATTGGGATTCACACGGCGAAATGAACGAACACGCCGACTTGGCTGCGAACGTCGATCAACCGACCGCCGGGTTGATTCGTGATCTCAAGCAACAAGGGATGCTGGACGACACCATCGTGCTATGGGCCACCGAATTTGGCCGCACACCGACGCGCGAAGGGAAGAACGGCCGCGGCCATCATCGCGACTGTTTTTCGGTCTGGTTGGCTGGTGGCGGCTTCAAAGGTGGACACGTGCACGGCGTCACCGATGAGATCGGGAAATACACCGTGGAAAACCCCGTCGAAGTTCACGACCTCCACGCGACGGTCCTGCATCAACTGGGAATGAACCACGAAAAGCTGACGTTTCGACACGCCGGACGCGACTTTCGGCTGACCGATGTCCATGGCCGGATCATTCACGATTTGATCGCGTGAGCGCTGCAATCACCCGATCGGGATGATCCGCAAAAACGCCATCGACCGCCGCGTCCTTCAACGCGTCGACCAATGCTTGAAGTGACCCACAGTTGCGCGGCAACTGATCGGCTCGGATGGTCCATGGGTGCACCACCAGCCCGTTGGCGTGTGCCGCTTCGACGAATGGAGTCACCGCTCGTTCACCCGAGTCGTCCCAGGTAACGACGAGGTCGATCATGGGCCCAACACCGTCGACGAGACCTTGCAGGTCCGCCAGCCCTTCCGCCGACCGCAGACGGTTGTAGTCCGTTCCCGAGGCTTCATCATGACCGCGCGCAATCAGCTGCACGAGTTTGCCGCGATAGCCCAACTCCCGCCGAAGACGTTTGACTTCGAACTCATCGAAACACTGCAGGTAGCATTCCGACTCGGGATCGTCGAATCCATGCGATCGCAACACTTCCAACACGATCGGTGAAAGATCACAACCTTGTTCGCGATGCCAGGCAGGCTGCTTGATTTCAGGGTAGATGCCCGCACTGCGTGTTGTCGAACGATTGAGGTTCTTGATGAATCGAATCTCTTCGTCAAACGTCGGGATGCGAAACTCGCCTTCGCCAGTCGGGTAGCGTTCGGCGAACACCGCGCGCCCGGTTTTCAGATCGAACCGTTCGAAGACTCGAAGTGTTTTCAATTCGGCGACGGTGAAATCGATTGCGTAAAAACGTCCATCGGCGCGTTTGCGATCAGGAAAGCGATCTTTAACATCGGTCACCGTATCGAGGTGAATGTCGTGCAGCACCACGGGGACGCCATCCTTGGTGGCGACCAAATCCTGTTCCAAGTAAGCAGCGCCCATCGCGTGCGCCATCGCCTTTGCGGTCAACGTGTGTTCGGGAACGTAGCCGCTAGCGCCTCGGTGTGCGATGGTCTTCACGGCGATTCACCCTCGACCGTGATGTCAGCGAGGGCTTGGCGGAGCGGATCATCTTCCGGGCCGCAAAAGCCGATGTGCAAGTGTTTTCTCCAACCCTCGGCATACTCAAACTCGCCGCTCATCTTGCCGACTTCCTTACCGAGATCACGCATCGTCTGCAAATAGCTGTCTTGTCCCTGACTCTCGTCAAGCCATTGCTTTTGACTGGCGTGAGCCGCGAGCGACTGTTCTTTGCGGTCGATCACTGAACTGATGTCGGTGTAGAAGTGTGGATAAACGAGTTCTCCCAGCGGCGTCCGGTTGCCCACCGGCTGGGCGTGATAAACCGTCACCGGATCGTAGTAGGGTTCGACGGGTGGGTCGCTGACCAAGTTCGGCATCCCATGCGCGAATGCCGCACTGACCGCCAGGCGGCAAGCCACTTCGTGGTCCTCCATGTAATCCGAAGGCGAATGCGTCAGAACGATCGAAGGCTTCGCTGCACGTAGAATCGCCGTCACCTTCGCGACATTCTCGAACGTGTAGCTCGCTTCCATGTCGGGGAAGATCGGCGGATGAAACGTCGCACCAAGAATCCGGCACGCCTCCTGAGCTTCCCCGAGTCGAACCCGCGCACATTCGCTTTGATCCATGGTTGAACTGCCACGCGAACCATCACAAAGATTCACGTAGTGCAACGTCCAGCCGCAAGCGGCCAACTGCAACATCGTTCCCGCCATGAAAAACTCAATGTCATCCG
>JBCBLJ010000069.1:0-17417 GCA_038520195.1 Planctomycetota bacterium | reverse complement strand
GCCGAGCGAGCTTCGTCCCTGAATCATGGGAACCACGCCGTGAGTCTCGGTGTATTCCACGGTGCGGCCAAGCCCAATCGTTATCGGCGACTCGACATTCCGGCCGACGGGCTGACGCTGCAGCCGAACCTCTTGTACCTCGGCCGAACCGTGGAATACACCGAGACTCACGGCGTGGTTCCCATGATTCAGGGACGAAGCTCGCTCGGCCGACTCGGATTGTTTATCAACCCGGGTGGTTCGCTGGGTGACGTCGGCTACTGCGGCACCTGGACTCTTGAAATGCACTGCGTCCAACCGGTACGGATTTATCCCGACATGCGAGTCTGCCAGATCTTTTATCAGCAACTTCTTGGGGATTGCGAGGAATACTGCAGTGACAAATACCAACACAGCCGCGACGTTCAGCCGAGTTTGATGTATCGTGAATTCGGTGAGTCCGAGGACGAGACTCAGTTGGAACTGAATTTCGGTACGATCAGCAAGCAATAGCGTTCGTCGATCCTAGTCTCCCGAGGTCACTGAAGCAGCCACGATGTCGCGGGTCAAAAAACGTACTCCACTGAACGATCCGGTACAAAAGGGTTGGTTCAAGCGCGCCTGGAAAGACAGCCGCGGAAATTGGTTGCTCGCTTTTGCGGGGCTCGTGTTCGTGCTTGGGCTCGGCGTGATCTGGGCGACACCCGAACCCGAATCGCTTCCGCCGACGACGTTTGACGATGGCGAAAAGCCACTGGCGGTATCACCCGACTCGATTCTGATCCGAATCACGACCGATTCGAACGACGCCTCGATGCCGATCCGGATCGCGATTTACGATTCGGTCGAGAAGTTTGGACAAACCGAACTCGCGATCCTGAAAGACTCTTTGGTGCCGGTGGACGGTTTCGTGGTTTGGGAGATCGCCACGAGCGTTCTGCCCAGCGAGTTTTCGGTTGCCGCCTACCACGACCTGAACGATGACGGTGAACTCAATCGCGGTTTGTTTAACGCGCCGTCGGAACCCTACGGCTTCTCGAACAACGCGCGCGGCTTGGTCGGTCCACCCACTTTTGAGCAAACGCTGGTGAAGCAGCCATTGGAAGATTCGATCATTGACCTTCGGGTCTTTTTGTAGCGTCCTCTCGCATGTCCTGGATCCGGCCGACTTTCCTGACGTTGCAACTGATGTGCTTCAGCGGGCTGATCGCCCTGGCGATCGGGCTACTGCTGGCCTGGAGTGTCTCCCAACTCAACTCTTCGAGTCGCTTGGGAAAGAGCGTACGAGCCTACGTGCTGCTTGGTCTCGTCGTCACCCTGGCCACGCCAATGGTGCTGCACGCCGCCGCCTGGGAAGCGACGGCGGGCAAATTCGGCTGGCTGACCTTTTCCCAAACCGCGGCGCGGACGTACACGGGGTTCGCCGGACAATATGGTGGCATCGTCGCCTGCGCTTGGGTCCACGGTCTGTTTGGCGCGGCGATCGTGACGTTGGGAACCTGGTTCGGCCTGACGCGCATCCCAATGGCGGTCGCGGAACAGGCAAGCCTCGACGGTCGATGGGCTAGCAGTTGGTGGCGCGTGCTACTTCCGCTCGCGTCCCCCTGGTTGATCGGTTCGATGCTGTTGGTCGCGATGCTCGCGGCGACCGAAATGACCGTCGTGAATCTGTATGGGGTTCGCACACTCGCCGATGAGTTTTATCTGCGGCACGCTTTTCAACCCTCCGTGACCGCGATTTTTATGGTGTTGGTCGCGCCAGCGATACTCTGTATCGCAATCATCACCTGGGTCGTCTCGCTACGAAACCGACTGGCGCCGATGGGCCCGACCACTGTCTCTCGCGAGCCGATCAGTGAAGCCCCTCGCCTCACGCGCGCAGTCGCCGGGGCGCTGGCACTCGCGCTCGCGACGTTGTTGGCTGCATTCCCGATTTCGGGTTTGATCGTCAAAACGGGACATCAGGTCACCGTCGATCCGAACACCGGGACCGCAACCTATGGATGGTCCGTTGCACGATCGATCGAAACGCTCGGCAATGCGCCGAGCGAGTTCGCTCGGGAATATGGATGGACCATCGCCATCGCCACCGCGGTTCCTTGCTGCTGTGTCCCACTTGCGTGGGTGATCGCGTCCTGGTCACGAGACCGTCACCGATTCCGAATCGCGTTGGACCACGGTTCACTCCTTCTGTTTCTGCTGCCGGGCCCAATGGTCGGCTTGCTCGTGGTCCGATGCTTCTCGTTTCCGATTCCAGGCTTCTCCACGCTTTACGTTCAAAGCCTGTTGCCGACGATCCTCGCGCTCGGCTTTCGCGGGCTGCCGATCGCGTATTGGATCCTCCGCATCGGCTACAGCGGCGTTGATGCTTCCGTCTTCGACACCGCGTCGTTGGAACTTCCGTGGTGGAAGCGAATGTGGGCGATTGACCGAGTCCTGATGATTCGGCCGCTGGTGCTTTCTGCATTGGCGGTCGCGGTCTATTCCAGTGGCGATGTTCCTGCGACCCTGCCGGTAATCCCCCCCACGGTCGTGACCGTGGGCACGCGTCTGTTTGCCCTGCTTCACAGCGGGGCGCGCTACCAGGAGGCCGCGTTGGCGTTTTGGTATGTCCTGGCCGTCGCCGTCCTCGTTTTATCAATCGCGGCCTGTTGGAAGCGTCTTGATCAATGACCTAGACTGTAGTCGGAGCTTTCCCACCTCGCCCCTAGTCTTTTGGCGGTGCCACGTTGAGTCCTTCCACTCGCCTCGCTCAGTTAGCGCTGATCGCGTCCAACCTGTTCATGGTCGGCAACGCGGCTTTCGCCGTCGAAACCGTCACGTTTAAGTCGGACAAAAAGGACCTCGTCAACGGTGCCCCCTCGCCGACCCGAACCGTCGTTGGGGAGATCCTCGTCGAGGCACAAGACGGAGGGCTCATGCTTCAAAGCGACGATGGTCGAATCTGGGTGGTGCAGCCGGAACAGATTACCAGCCGCGAAAGCGATGACGCTGAACTGACGCCGTTGACCGCCGATCAGATGGCCGATCGCTTGAGGGAAGAACTGCCGAGCGGGTTCGAGGTCTACCAAACCTCTCATTACGTGGTGGTGCATAACACCACCGACCGCTACGCGAGGCAAGTCGGGCTGCTGTTTGAGCAACTGTACAAGGGTTTTTATGCGTACTGGAAAAACCAAGGCTGGCGACTACCCGAACCGCGATTCCCTTTGGTGGCGCTCGTGTTGGCTGACCGCAACGACTTCCTGAGGTACGCCGGCGCGGAGGTGGGAAGTTCGGCGCAGTATCTCTTCGGCTATTACAACCCTGATAGCAACCGAATGATGACGTACAACCTTCCCAGCTTGGAACGCAACGTCGCGACGATCATTCATGAGGCGACGCATCAACTGTCTTATAACTGCGGCTTGCAAACACGTTACGCCGACAACCCGAAGTGGCTCAGCGAAGGCCTCGCGATGTATTTCGAGTCACCGGACTTTAGCAGCGTCTCCAAATGGCGCGGGATCGGCCGCGTCAATCAAGTCAACCTCACACGGTGGCGCCAGTATCAGACGGTACGTCCTCGCGACTCGCTGGCCTCGCTCATCGCCGCTGACAGTCGATTCACCAACACGCAAACGGCGGAACAGGCCTACGGCGAAAGCTGGGCGCTGACCTACTTTCTGTTGAGAACCCGAAAAAAAGAGTTTGTGAAATACATTCGTCTGTTGAGCGAGGGCAAACCGCTTGCCGAGAAAACGCCGCGGGAACGGATCGAAATGTTCGAAAGCACTTTCGGTGACCCGCTTGAGAAAATCGATCGGTCGTTCGTGCTGTACATGAATCGCGTCCGCTAAGGATCACTCGCCTGACGCGAAAGGTGGGTTCGCGTGGCCGTTTGGGCGCAAGGTTGGTATTCTGAAAAGGGTGGTCGACCGCCTGATCCGTTCTCTTCACTCGGAAATTCGCGATGGATGCCGCGCCGGTATCAAGTCAAACAGCGACACACCCGGGAAACAAATCGTCGCGACGATTGCTGACGCGACTGATCGGGTTGGAAACCGAGTACGCCACCATGGTGTTCGACCACCCGCAGTGGGCGACGAAAGACTTGCCCTCGGCGGAGGAGGTTTACAGCGGAATCTGCGCCGCGATCAAACGTGACCAACCTACCGTTTCCGGGCTGTTCGATCGGGAGCAAATGTTCCTTGCCAGCGGCGGTGCGGTCACATTTGAATCGCACCCCTCGCAACACGCTCTACCGGGAGGTCTCGTCGAGATCGCAACGCCCGAAGTCAGAAGCCCCGACGAGTTGCTCGCCTGCCAACGTTCCATCGACGAGTTGGTCGCCGAAGCCGCCGAGCAAGCCTCGGGTGAGTTTGACCTGAGAGTCCTGAAAAACAGTTCGGACGCACTGGGTCACGTGTACGGCTGCCAAGAGAATTACGAAACGGAAGTCGCCAGCGGACCTTGGTTGGTTGTCTATCGGCTCTCGGTCACATTGCTTTGGCTGCTTCAGGTCATTTGCTTGATGCTGTCTTTGCCGATCATGGCCCTGACGCACTCGATGGTCGCCATTTCTCGCATTCGCAGCGGCGACGACACCCGCCCCGAACCCGGTGCGAGCGCTCAGTTCGAAACGCTGCCGAGTTGGATGCAAAACTCGCTCGTGATCGTGCTACGTTTCATTCACTTTCCGACGGTAACGCTGCTCCGCTTCGTCGGCAGGCATGTCGCCTTTCGTAAACAACGAAAGTACCTCACGGCGTTGCTAACATCCCGAGTCGCGATTTGCGGTACCGGCAATCTGGATCTCGACGGCTGTTATCACTTGAGCGCCAAGGCGTTGGCCGTCGACGTCGTGGCCGACATGGGCAGCTATCGAGGTGAGCGTCCGATCTATGTGTACGGACACTGGCTCGGCCAATTCGCCGCCAAGTCATTTGTCTCACTGGCATCGACCGGATCCATGTTTTCACGGCGACAGAGACTTCAGATCGGTTTGTCCGATTCGAATCTCTCCGAACTTGCGGAATACGTCAAAGTCGGGTCGGTGTCGCTCGTCCTGGACATGATCGAATCCGGTCAAACCACCGACCTCGTCTCCCTTCCGCGTCCACTCGATGCCTTGCATCAGCTCGCGTCCGACTGGCACCTGGTGCGGCGAGTCCGAACCAGCCGTGGGAAGTGGAGTGCTCTGGAAATCCAGCGGCACTATCTTCGCGCGGCAAAACGGTTCGTCGAGGAAACCGCGCCGGATCAGCGTGGGGAAGCGACCTTGGTCATTCAACGCTGGACCGAGCTAGTTGATGTCGTCACCGCTTTTCGACGCGAAGCAAAAAATATCACGCCCGCACTCGGAAGGGTCGACTGGTTAAGCAAGCGTTGGATGATCGATCAGCTCGGCGATGAAGCGGAGTGGGCCGCCCGCAAAAAGACGGACCTCCGATACCACGAACTCTCTCCGGACGGCTATTACAGGAAACTCGCCGCGACCAATCCGACTCTCGCCTTGATCGATGACGATCGAATTGAGCGTCGGCGGCGGACCCCACCTCCGGACTCGCCGGCCACCAAACGTGGTTGGTTGATACGCGAATTTGCTGGCAGTGACGAACCACTCGTCGCGGAATGGACCCACGCGATCTTGGGTGAAGGAAAACAGCGTCGGCGGATCGAGTTCCGAGTCCCGTCTGAGTAGCGGCCCGTCTGAATAGCGGCACGTCGGGCGAACCGTCGCTTAGCGCTGGCGCGAATGCACGGCCAAAGACTTGGGGTACCTCGGGCGACCGTACCAGCCATTCAAGGCCAATAGCTTCAATCGATTGAAGTGACGGTAGCTCAGGCTATTCAGAAACGCCCCACCGGCCAACAAGAGCATTCCGGGAATCAGAAAGAGAGGTTCCTCCCGCCCAAAACCCCAGACGATCAGCATGTGCACCGTTCCGGCGCAGGACAGAACGAAGGGCAACTTTCCATTCCGTCGGTCAGCTCCCCAAAAGAGCAGACACAGATTCACTCCCATCGTCACCAAGAGCAACGGAAGCAGCCACGGCATGTAAGGGATCGTGCCGAATCCCGCGAGCCCGAGTATCCCCATGTACGAAGCCCAACAAAAGGGGCACTTTGGGAACAGCGCCACGCCGAGGGGCAACAGCAATGAAAGGAAACCGTTGACGTAATGACTCAGTCCCCGCTTGGATGGCGAAGAGGTGGCGGGAGGTCCACCGGCGCCGTCATTGTCGCCCGCTTCCACGCGCATGCAAACGGCGTCGACAAGCGTCTCCGGATCGACCTTCAAACGTACAAACGAATCCACGACATTCCCGTCGCAGTCGAGCAGGAAGAACTCGATTCGGTGATGATTGACGATGTCACCTTTGTAGTTAACGCCCAAATCAAGACTCTCGAGAACCTGCGTGAAACCTCGGGTGACGCGAAACATTCGGTTGTCCGCTGAGAACGCAAAACGCCGTGCATCCCCATACGCTCTCAAGACTCCGTGGTGATCGTACTCGGTGTCATAGCTAATTGCGGCCGTTCGAACCAATTCACCGACACCGCGGTCGCGAAGCATTCGTTGAACGCGGACCAAGGTTTGAATCGTCAGCGTGCACTTCTTCGGATTGGTACAACGGGTGTAGAAGAACGCGAGAACGGAGTATCTGTCGCGGAAGTACTCATTCCACGCTACCTCCCGACCGTCTTGATCCTCCAACAGCGGATCAAAATCATCTTGATCGGCAAGACGGTGCGAGGAATTTGGGATCACGGGCAAACTACAGCAAGATTCCGTCGCTCGCGAGTCGCCGCATTCAATGGCATGGATCGTCGCTTGTAACTTTTCCAGCACGGATGACGGCAACAGCTCCTGGTAGTCTTGGTCAATGATCTTCAGGTCGCCAAGTGCCGAGATGGCTCGGCCACCAAATCCTTCGAGCGTCTCCAGAATCTCCGTGACGGCGGTCGAGAACGTTTCCAACGGCCATTGAACGTGATAGCTCTCAAATGAAACCGGTTGATCGGCGCGCCAGACTTGAAAGATCGCCTTCACCAAATAGTTGGCGAAACTCGGATGAACTCGATCCACACCACGCAACGCCCGGGCGGCGCCGGCGACCGTGTAGGGATGAAAACTACTCTCCAACGTTTCAAGAACGTAAGGCAGCGCGGTACCGGGAAGACCCGTTCGTTCGAAGGCGGCCATCAGATAGCCGCGCATCCGATGAATGCTGTTGGTCGAACGCCCCGAATAGATGGGATGCCGTTCGCGAAGCAACTCCACCAGCGATGACCGATTGTCAGTCGAACGTGAATCGACGAAAGCAGCGAATGCTTCTTCGGGAGTGGAATTGTCGAAGGACTGCGAGGTCGGCTCGCCAGAAGCATCACGCGCCATGGCGGTCTACTCCAACGACAGAAACTTCTGGGCAGCCCGTCGCAGCGGTTCCGATGGCTCTTCCCGCATCAGGTCCGCAAACGAAGACTTGGCCTTGGCAATCTCGTCTGCAAGGTCACCCGCGCTATCGCTCATCGCGACCGATTCGGTGAAATCACCTCGCTCTTCGCTTCTTGCCTCAATCTCGCCAACGGCTCGGGCCAAATACGGTGCAAGATCGACAACCTGCTTGCGACGTTCCAACAACCGCGCGACCAACGCAAGAAAGCCGCGCGGGTCAATCTGGCTAATCCGATCGGGAACGAGTGCTCGGGCCGCCAACGGATTCGAATCATTTTCCAAGACCTTGCTGAGCAGTTCATAGGAGTCGGCACTCGCGGGCAAATGGCGAATTGCGGCGACGAGACTCTCTCCCGAGGGTGGATTCTGGACAATCCTCTTGAGTACTCCGTAGTCGAGAGCTTTCTCATCAAAGCCCAACATTCCGATTGCCTGGTGCGTCGGAACAATCCGTTCTGTCTCGGGTTTTTCGGACTCCAGATCCGCCTGAAGACGTTGTTGGACCACCTCGTCCTTCATAACAGACAGCGTCCCGCAAGCTTGGACACGCAGACTCCCATCGGCGTCCTCGATCAGTCCCCGCAGTGCGTTGACATAGTCAGGCATTTTGCGGCGAAGCACGGAGGAAAAAATGCTGATGACACTCAACTGTGCCAGCGAGCTCTTTTTCGCTGAAGTGGGCACGGACGGATCCCGGAGCGCCTCGATGAGCCTCTGGATCTTTTCCTCATCCCCGGAGAGTTCCTGAATCGGGTCGTCTTCACCGGAGGACTCGGTGTCATCGCCTTGAATCTCATTCAAGAGTTTGGCTCGGTAGTCATCGGATGCGTTCATGGCACATGTTTTCCTTGCGAACTCTCGAAGTCAGGTGGTAACGACCGTCGCGGGCTTGTGGAGGAAAGGCGGATCGTCGTAAGCAAAACCAAGGAAACTCTCGTCCGCACGCTGACCGAAGGGATCAATCGAATCCTCGATTCGCGGTGCGTTGGACGGGAAGTTCTGAACCTGAATCGACTCGGTGAAGTTGTTCTGTCGAGTCCCGGGCGGAGCCAAGCCGTCGGGTACAGACCCGCTCCCATCCCAGGGCCACTGCGTGGAACCGACCAGTTTCCACGGCAGGGCGTCGCCCGAATTCTGATACGGGTAAGTCTTCTCGGCAGACGACTCGTCCCGGTCAAATGCAAACTGCCAAAGAGCCCAAAGTCGGTCGACGTTGCAATGCAGCAGAAAGAACAGCGGGTCCTGCGGGGCGATCGGGACATCATTGATGTATCCATTGAAACTCATGTGGGCTGCCCCATGAGGCGATCCTTCCATCCGCGAGAATCCGGTCTGGACGAATCGATTTCCCTGAACGATCCGATCTCCGAAAAACGCCTCATCGGGATCCACCGTGCCGCCCCCAAGCGTCAACGTTTGGTTTTGCGAACGCAGCGCGAAATCAAACTCACTGCCGACCGTCGAATCGCTCAGCCCATTGGCCGGCTCCGTCTCGGGGTCAAAACGGGCGGTCCTTGGAATCCCGGACGTGTTCTCGATCTGCCATTTGGAAAGCGGATTATCGACGGCAAAGATCGCCGGTGGCGTGTTAGAGCCTCCGGTGTCGAGTTCACCACCGGGCAAGGAAATGTCCCGGGGAATCAACTGCATCTTTCCCATAAAGTCTTCCGTGAAGACATTCGGAGCGGGTTGATCAAATCTCCAATACGGTAGCGTCACTTCGGGGATAATGCTTTGCAATTGTCGCTCCAAATCGAGCAGGTAAAGCCGATGCCATGGCAAAAACATCGAGTCTCCGTGTTCGGAAACGGTCGCGCCTTCGACGTGCATCTTCACGAAGTCGGTCGTGTAGATACCATTGCCAGCTCCAGGCCCTCCCGGCGATTCTTGGATCCCATTGAGCTCTCCCAGCGCTTTCAAAAAATCGTTCCTGGCCTGTGCACTCAGTTCGTTGGCATTCCTTCGGACCCGAACCATCAGCGGGAGCTGAGCGACTTCGGTGCCGGGATCGTTCACGAAGGCCGCGCGAATCGTGACGTCCTTTGATTCAGGGCTGGCGCCGTGGTGTTTTTCACCCTCCTGGAATTTGCCGGCAACCCAGATCGTCGTGTCGGGACTTCCATCAAGCACCACGGTCATCTCATCGTTCGGCGCCCCTCCAACCTCCTCAAAGAAGCTAACGCGCGTAATGGAACCTGCACTCGACTCGTTGGTCAGCAGGAGCGACCCGGTTACCTGGTCTGGATTGCGAATCACAAGCGGCACCGGCGTCCATGCGATGTATCCCGCACGCGGGCCCGCCTGACCAAAAACTTCCAGCGAAAGAGTTGCCATCTCAGCCCCGTCATCTCGATGTGTCTCAATCTGGTCGAGTTGAATCCCGACGACACCCATGCGTCGGTCTTGACCCCACCCGCACCCTTGAAGCTAACACGTCCACACGAGCTTGAAAAGTGTTTCCGGACGTCGACAAGAATCGAGCGGCTAGAAAACGGCACACGCTCGTTGGTGCCTCAACGCCCCAAACCGATGTTGGCATCGCCACTCACGAATCAGGCGCTTCGCGATCGCTTCAGGTGGTCAACCACAGCAGTGCGAACGTAAACAGCGTTTGCAGAACCAAATACGCCGTCGCAGACACGAGGACGAGCCCAAGGCCGAACGCTCCCCAGAACCAAGTCTTGAGCTCAAAAACCTGTCGCCACACGATGAACTGATAACAGAAGCTCAACACCAGATAGAGGCCCGTCAGCACGCCGGCGAGTTCGCCAATTCCACTGGGAACCAACATGACCACCGCCGCAACATTCTGTCCGCCGAGTATGTAGGCATTGATGACGAAGTGTTCGGCGACGTTGAAGTTTGATTTACGAAAGCAAATCGATGTGAGGCAGGCATTCAGTGGCAAACTCACCAGCAGCAAGACATTCATCCACGCGATCGTGATCTCTCCCACCCGCTCAGCCAGCGTCTCGACGATCGACTCTCTGGCCTTTCGCGCATTGGCGCGCGTCAGCCGACTCTTGCTATCGGTCTCGATCTCGGTGAGGAGGGCGACGACCTGTTGACGCTTCGATTCGATCTCCGAAGGCTCTTTCTTGGTAGCTCCGTCCTGTTGCTCCCCAAAGTCGATGCCTTTCTGAACGTCGTCAACGAATCCTTGCCGCGGAATAAAAAAGAAGAAGGCGAGTGTGACTAGCGCTGTCGTCATCGCGAGGTAGCGCAGCGGATTGGTCATCGACTTTCGCGAACCACCGGCACCTTCGAGGTAGGCACGGATCGAAGCTCCTGGACGAGACGCCAGTAACTTGGTCGTCAGCAATGCCCCTCTCTCAAGCGAGAAGAACGCAAGAAACTCCTCAAAGATCATCCCCATCGAAATCCGAGGTTGCTCGCCCGTCGGTTCCGTCGGAGCGTCGAGAGGGCGCTGCGTGTCGCGAGGGCGCTGCGAAGGGACATCATTCATGGGTGATCGACCGTGCGCGGTCGGTTAGAGCAAGTCACAGCGCATCTTCGCATCTCATTCCAACGGTCGTCCACTCGCCCGAAGCACCGACTCTTGCACCGCGAAGTCGTGCGGTCCGCCAAACTCGGACTCATCTCCGGTGCGAATCAGTCGAGCCAGGTCCGCAAAATCGCCGTCGTAGCGGCCCCCACGACTTGGAAACGATAGTTCATGCCGACCCGCGGGGTAGTCACGCTGGGGCCGCGCAAGCGTCAAAACAACGTTGGCTTCGCCGCGACGTGGTTCGAGCGGCCGAATATCGATCGTTCCCCCGTCGCCACAGAGGACGAACTGACGTCGACGAAAACCATCCACTTCGATCACCGCACTCCGAATCGTCGCCGTCGCTTTTGGATATTCAAACACCGCAAGACAGTTATCGTTTAAACCGTCATCGCGAGTTTTTCGCAGATAGGCGGTGACTTGGCCGGGCTTGCCCATCACCACATGGAGCGCGTCGATCAAATGGCACCCCAGTTCAAACATCGATCCGCCGGCGTAACGGGACAGTTCCCGGCGTGCTGGCTGATCGACCGTCTTGCTAATGACTCCATGCAACTCGAAGAGGTTTCCAAGCCAACCGTCTCGCGCTGCTTGAAACGCAAACTGAAACGCGGGATTGTAGCGAAACATGTACCCCATCTGCACAATGCGACCATGCCGCGATGCGGTATCTAACACCTTGCGAAACGCTTGGAGCGATTCTCCAGCCGGCTTCTCAAGATGGATGTGCAACTGCGCGTCGGCGCACCGTTGGGCGGTCGGCAACAATTGGTCGACCTCGGTCTCGATCACAACCGCCTGAAGCCCCGCCGTTTCGAGCAACTGTTCCTCGCTCAGCCGACGAACACTTTGGTACTCGGCCTTTGCTGCTTCTCGTTGCCACCATTCATCGTCCGGTTCGACAACACCGACGACCTCAAACGCGTCACTCATCTTTTGCAACGTCGCGAGTTTGCCGCGCGCGTGGCTATGCTTTGTTCCGATCAAACCGATCTTGATCCGGTCGGTTTGTCGTTTCTGGCCGAAAGCCAGCGGGGAACTCGCCAAGGCCAAAGACCCGGTCGCGGCGCGCGAAAGGAACTGTCGTCTCTCGGCATTCGTCATGTCATCCTCGCTGGTGTCATTGCGTGGCATACGATAGCCGGGGGCGTTACTTCTTGCGTGACTTTCCGCCGGACGCCAGTTTGACTTTGTTCCGCTTCTTTTTTGGCTTCACTCCGCCGCGCGCGTTGTTCGGTCCCGCGCCAGCGGAAGGTGCTTTGCGCGGACCACGGGAAGGCCTCTTTGACTTTCCACCGCCCGTTCGACCACCGCCCCCCGTTCGGCCACCGCCGGTTCGATCGGGGCGACCACGGTCGGGTTTGATTTGAAGCTCGCGACCTCCCACTCGAGCGGCGGTGAGCACCTGTCGAATGTCCTCCGGCATGCCCTCGGGAAGATCCACCGTGCTGAATGACTCGTGAATCTGAATCGGACCAATCATTCCGCCGTCAAGCCCCGCTTCGTTCGCAATCGCCCCCACAAGGTTCCCCGGTCGGACACCATCTCGTCGTCCAACTTCGACGCGAAATCGTTGCATGCCCGACTCGGGAGGACCAAAACGCTGCGGCCGCTTACCGCGCGTCGCGGAGTCGAACGATTTTCCGTGGCTGCCTCTTTCTCGTCGCTCCGCACGTTCCTGTTTCGGCAATTCCTTCATCAAGAACGGCCGGCCATTTTGCGCGATTTGTGCGAGTGAGGCGGCGATCAATTCAATCGGCTTTCCGGACTCTTGCTGATACTCGGCGATCAACTCCTTGAAGAAGGTCAAATCGCGAGCGGCGGTCACATCGGTCATCCGCTGCTTGAATCGCTCGATGCGTCTGGCATTGATCTCATCGACCGTCGGTGATTCGATTACTTCGATCGTTTGCTTGGTCGCGCGTTCAATGGTCCGGAGTTTTCCGCGCTGAGCATTGGTCAGAAAAATAATCGCCTCGCCATTTCGTCCGGCACGTCCGGTCCGTCCGATGCGGTGAATGTAGGATTCGACGTCGTGCGGAAGATCGAAATTGATGACGTGGCTGATGCGGCTGACGTCGAGCCCACGGGCGGCGACATCCGTCGCCACGAGCACGTCCAGCTTTCCTTCTTTCAACTGGTCGATGGCCCGTTCACGGACTTTTTGAGGCATGTCGCCGTTGAGTGCTACCGCCGAAACCCCCTCTCGGATCAGCTTGTCGGCGACCGCGAGCGTGCTGTCCTTTGTCTTGGTAAAGACGATCACGCCATCAGTGTCCTCCATCTCAAGCATCAACTTGAGCATGGTGGCCTTGTGGCGAGGCGCCATGAACAAGGCACGCTGGCGGATCGAGTCGGCCGTCACTGTTTTACGCTTGATGGTGACCCGCGCCGGATCGCTCAAATACTGCTGAGAGATCTTGCGAATGGGCTCGGGCATCGTCGCGGAAAAGAGTGTCACTTGACGCCCCGGTGGCGTGTGCCCGAGGACAAACTCCACGTCCTCCTGGAAGCCCATGTTCAACATCTCGTCGGCTTCATCCAAGACCAAACACTCGATCCGGCTCAGGTCCAGCGTCCCACGATTGATATGATCGATCACGCGGCCTGGAGTCCCAACGACGACATCCACGCCGCGGCGAAGTTGCTTCAGCTGCGGCTCATAGTCCTGGCCACCATAAATCGCCGCGACATGGAATTGCGGCAAGCAGGACGCGTACGTCGCAAATGATTTCGCAACTTGTATCGCGAGTTCACGAGTTGGCGCAAGAACCAGGACGCTCGGTCGACGATCGTTCTCCTGCGCCGAAAGCTTCGAAAGAATCGGAAGGGCAAACGCCGCCGTCTTACCGGAGCCGGTCTGCGACTGCGCTAATACGTCGCGCCCCTCGATCATGCGGGGAATCACCCTCGCCTGAATCGGTGTCGCATATTCATAGCCGGACGCCACGATGCCCTGTTGGACCTCATCGATCAGTGGCAAATCCGAAAACAGAACTTGAGAATCGCCGGATTCTACAGGCGACTCCTTGTGCGAGGACACGGCAACAGAAGTCTCGCCCGGTTGGGTCTCTTGGTGCATACTGGTTCGCTCAAATGGCCGATTGAATCGGCGTTTCCGTAAATCAAGGGCGACGATCACCGCTCTGGTGGCGGTATCAGAGAGAGCATCGCAACGACTGGTGGCGTGAAGACGCCCAGGGCGACGCTGCTTCGCAATTGCACGAAAGCCACTCATGGCAAGCAATTGTCCGCCGTAACCAAGCGGCGATTCGTTGAAGTCTTGTCGCTTGAAGAGCCACTACTCTGAAACGGGGCATTAGCGCCCCTCTCGACTCTTCGACGCACAGAGAATACACAGCTGCCCCGAAATAGGACAGGCTGTTTAGCGATGGGTTCGCCTGGCGGAGCCTTCTCCGCCCGTGCAGAACAAACAATGGGACTAAATTACCTGTCCCTCGCTGACAGAGTCCCGTCGACAGGGCTCGGCGGCTGCCCTACTAAACTTCACTGAAGTCGCGGGACTTGCGACGGAGAAATCGGTTGGCGTCGTCATCGTCCAGGAAGACTTCGCGCTTGGGATCCCATTTCAACTCGCGACCGGTCATCAGCGCGATGTTGCAAAGATGGCAGGACGTCATGGTCCGGTGGTGTGACCAAACATCGGAGATCGGTTTTCCGCGATCCGCAACACAGTCGAAGAAATTCTTCATGTGGTTGCCGGGCTTTTTACCTTTGCAAAGCTTCGTCGCGATCGCCGACAGCTCCTTTCGGTCTTGATCGGTCAACTCATTGACAGGGCGCCCTTCCAGCTTTCCCCGATTGACGAAGATACGTCCCTTGGAACCCTCAAAGAGAATGCCGTTGCCGAAGTCGACGTTGTCGCCTTCGCGTTTGTAGTGGTTGTTGACACTGATCAGTGCGCCGTTGTCATAGCGAAGATCGATACTGAACTTCGTGGCGGTGTTGTAACCATTGGGTAACTCGACTTCACCGTTCAAGAAACCCGCCCAGTCCAGATCGCTTGGAACCGTGGACGGGAACTCGCCTTCGCCCTTGATCCGTGTTGGCCCGTCCTCGCCCGGTGCGAGCGCCCACTGCGCGATGTCGATGTGGTGTGCGCCCCAGTCGGTCATCTTGCCACCGGAGTATTCAAAGTACCAACGAAACATTCGCCGACGTTCCTCGCAGTAACCCGCTTTGGGTGCCGGACCGAGCCACAGATCCCAATCCAAATCGTCGGGAGCCTCCGTGTAGTCGAACGGCCCACCTGATGGTGCGCCGCCGATCGCGACGTAGGCGTTGACATCATCGCCGAGTCGTCCCGACTGGACCATCGCGATTGCGTGCAAGAATGTCTTTTCGCTGCTGCGTTGCTGAGTCCCGACTTGAAACACCCGCCCGGTTTCTTCAACCACCGCACGAATCTGCTTGCCCTCGTCGATCGTGAGCGTCAGCGGCTTTTCACAGTACACATCCGCGCCCGCTCGCAACGCGGCGATGGCGATGGGAACATGCCAGTGATCGGGCGTCCCGATCGTGACCACATCCAGTTTCTCTTCCGCAAACATCTCGCGGTAATCGCGATACTTGTTCAGCTTGCCACCAAAAGACTTGCTGAACTCTTCGGTATGGACGTCGTCCACATCACAAACCGCAACCATGTTCGCGAACTTCGAAGCACCTCGCGCGATGCTGCCGCCGCGGTTGTAACGCCCCCGAGACCCGCCGACACCCACAGCACCCAAACGAAGCCCCGATGAACCCTCCTGAGCGAATGTGTCGGCCATCGGAGCCCCGGCGGCAACCATCGAAGCGGCGGCGGACGACTTGAGAAACTGTCGGCGGGAGGAGGACATGCGAAAGGCTCCGAACGGGAAGTGGGAGAGGAAGTTGGCGCAAATATAGCCGATGCAGCGCATGACAATGAATCTGGCCCGAACTTGGCATGCCCAAAGGATAGCCAACGATGTTCGCCCGAGTTAACGTATCGAAGCCAACTCAAACGCTTCACGATCGAGCCGCGAAGGAACTCAAACGTGTCCGATTTGCTTTCAAGACGTCATCTCATCCTCGGCAGCGCCGGGCTCGTCGCGGTCACCCAGTCCGGCCGTTCGGAGCGAGCTTTTGCGGCCCCTCAAGATGCGCTCGGCAAAGAGATCGATTTCCTGACGACGGATCCCGCCCGCAACGGCCAACCGGCCCTGGATCAATTGGTCCGTTCTTGGATCACTCCGACTAAACACTTCTATGTTCGCAGTCACGCGCCGAATCCTGAACTCGACGCGGCCGAGTTCCGCTTGAAGGTGGAAGGCGGCGTCCGAAAACCGGCATCCTTCTCGCTCGCCGAATTGAAGGATCGCTTCCCGTCTCACACCATTACTGCGACGCTAACTTGTGCCGGCAACCGCCGAGCTGAGTTCAACGAGGAAGGCAAGGTCGGCGGCGTACAGTGGGGCGCCGGTGCGATCGGCAACGCGACCTGGACCGGCGTCGCGCTTGCCGACGTTCTCGCCGCGTGTGAACCAACCGAAGGCGCAAGGCACACTTGGTTCGAGGGGCTCGATCAGATTCAGCGTGACAACGGAGTCATTCCATTCGGCGGTTCAGTGCCGATGGAAAAGGCAACCATGACGGGCAAAGTTCCCGGAACGCTGCTGGCCTACGAGATGAACGGCGAGCCACTGACGCCGGACCATGGATTTCCGCTTCGAACGGTGGTGCCCGGATACATCGGGGCCCGAAGTGTGAAGTGGCTCGGAAAAATCCTCGTCAGCGATCGCCCTTCGCCCAACCACTACCTCGCGACGGCATACAAGATCGTAAAAAAGACCGAGGCGATCGATTGGACCGAATCGGGGCCGATCTACCGATACCCGATCAACGGAGCGATCGCGACGCCGACCTCCGGTATGGCTGTCTCGCCAGGTAGCGTCGATGTCACAGGCTACGTCTTGCCAAGCGGCCGCGCTGGTTCACGGCCGCGATCGGTCATGATCAAGACCGACAACCAAACGAAGTGGGTTCGAGCAAAATTGACGGGAAAGAACGCCGACTATTGCTGGCAGCTCTGGAAAGCAACGATGAACGTTCAAAAAGAAACCACCAAACTGATCCTTCGAGCCGGAGACACCTCCGGAGACTTCATGCCCGTCCGCGTCCCTTGGAACGCAAAAGGTTACCTTCAGAATTCGTGGTTCGAACTCCCGATTCAAGTCGGCTAAGCGGCAATGGCGAGGCTGTCGTTTGGTTGGTCAATCCCGCAATCTGCAACCTGCCAATGCATCTTCGATCAGTTTCGTCCACCCGTTTCCAATGTTACGTTGCGAAGCACTCCGCGACCTGCCGGTGGCCCTTCGCCCAGTTTCGTCCACTTGAGTCGGCGTAGGCGGACATCGACGACGGTGAACCGGCGCAGCAGCTCTGGCCGAAGTAGCGTTGAAAGTTCCACACCAAGTCACGCCACATCGAAAGATCGATGCCCAGTCG
>JBCBLJ010000087.1:0-16175 GCA_038520195.1 Planctomycetota bacterium | reverse complement strand
GTCCCTGCCGGGTCTTTGTTGGCCTGGCGCGTTGTCGGCGTGATCGCATGCACGCTAGCGGTGGCACTTCCGCTTTGGACGGGCTTTGGCGGAAAGAACAACGCGGCTGCCTCCGCTGGCTTGCTCAACCAAGCCAACCGAGAGGTGAAGGTGCTGCCGGGCGATACGTCGGTTGAGCGCGGGACGAGTTTGGTGATCACCGCCGAGTTCGCCAGCGGCAGTCTTCCGGAGTCGACCAAGTTGCAATGCGTCACCGACGAGGGGCGGGTCCGCGAAGTCGTGATGAAGCAGAATCTGAGCGATCCCGTCTTCGGCGGTTTTTTGGCAAGGATCGAAGAGCCACTGACCTACCAAGTTCTTACCGAGGACTGGACCAGCGAAGCCTACACGATCGACGTGTTCGAGTTCCCGGAAGTCCTGCGAAGCGATGCGCACCTGACATTCCCGGACTACACCGAGATGGACGCCCGGACCGTCGAAGACACCATCAAGGTCAGCGTCGTGCAAGGAGCCGAGGTCGTCTGGAAGTTGAACCTGAATAAGGCCGTGGCTTCGTGCTCTTTATTTTCCGAAGCGGGGTTGTCGATCGATTGCGATCGAACGGACGCGCTTTTGGGTGGACGGATCGCGGCGGTCTATGAAGCGAGCATCGTGGCAGAGCAAACCAGCACCTACGAGGTCAAGCTCCGCGATGACGAGGGGCGTGAGAACAAGTATCCGCTGCGTTTGACGGTCAAAGTGTTGCCGAATCGACCGCCCAAGTTGAAGCTCGAAAAGGCGCGGGACGTCACGGTCTCGGCGCTTCAGGAGTTGCCTTTGCGAGCGGCGGTGAATGATGACTATGGCGTTCAGCGCGCCGGCATCTCGTATTCGCTCGAATTGGAAGCCGACCGCGAGGTCGAACTGGCGTCGACGGTGCTGCGTGGGGCGACGGCGAAACTCGAACACGAGCTGAACTTTGAAGAACTCGGAGCAAAGCCCGATGACCTAGTGTCGTTCTACTTTTGGGCGGAGGACGTCGGGCCCAACGGCGAAGTCCGGCGGACCCAAAGCGACATGTATTTTGCGGATGTTCGACCCTTTGAACAGATTTTTCGTCCGGGAGAGCAGCCGCCCGGCGGCCAGCAACAGCAGCAGGGACAGGGGCAACAGGGTCAGGGCCAGCAAGCGGAGGAACTCGCCGAGCTTCAAAAACAAATCGTCAATGCGATATGGAAGCTCGTCCGTCGCAAAGGCGCGGGAATGACAGTTTCAGACGAGGACTTGCAGGTGGTGTCGGATTCGCAGCTAGAGGCGGCCGCCAAGCTAGAGGAACTCAAGGAGAATCTGGAAGACGATGTCTCGATTCGGATCGGCGAGTCGATTACCACGTTGATGGAGAACACCATCGAATCTCTCGGTGAAAAAAGGCTCGATGAGAGTCTCGTGTCGGCGAAAGGTTCCTACGCTGCACTGATGAAGCTTCGGGCGCGTGAGTTTCAGGTCTCGCGCAGCCAGCAACAACAGCAATCGCAGGGTAGCAGCGCACAGCAGAATCGTCGGCAGCAACTCGATGAGCTTGAGCTCGACGCGGAAGAAAACCGTTACGAGACCCAGCAGCAGGCGCAGCAGCAAACCGAACAACAGCAGGCTGCGGCGGAGGCCCGACAAGTGCTGAGCCGGCTTCGTGAGCTAGCTCAAAGAGCCGAAGACCTCAACGAAGAACTTGCGAAGCTGCAAACCGCGCTGGAGCAAGCGGAAACGGAGGAGGAGGAAGAGGAGATTCGTCGACGGTTGAAGCGTTTGCGCGAGCAACAACAGGAGTTATTGCGACAGGCAGATGACCTGGAATCGCGAATGCGTTCCGAAGAGAACGCCGAACGAATGAGTGAGCAGGCCGATCAGTTGCAGCAGTCTCGCTCGGACCTCAGTGAAGCCGCAAAGGCGACGGAGCAAAACGATCCGTCTGCCGCCTTGGCTTCGGGGCGACGTGCGGAAGAGTCGATTCGGGAACTCGAGGAGGAATTCAAACGAGAATCCGCCGGCGCGTTCGATGAGCAGATTCGCCAAATGCAGCGAGAAGCGCAGGACTTGGAGGCGGAACAAGAGAAGATCGGTCGTGCGATGCGTGAGCAGGTTGAAAATGCGTCACCGGGACTACGCGGCGAAGAGGAAAGTGCCGCGTCGCCGGATGATCTTGAAAAACAGGCGGAGCGTTTTCGTGAGTTGATGGACTCGATTGAGCAAACGACACGCGAGGCCGAAGACCCCGAGCCCCTGCTCGCCGAGAGACTTTACGATGCATTTCGGGAGGCCACGGGCAGCCAAGCCGATCTGCAGTTGGACAATGCCGCCGAGTTGGTTCGACGAGGTTTTACTCCTCAAGCGGAACAGTTTGAGCAGGAAGCGGCCAAGGGCATTCGACAGCTTCGTGAGAAGATCGACGAGGCCGCCGACTCGGTACTCGGTGACTCGACTGAAGGGTTGCGTCGCGCCGCGGAAAGCCTTCAGTCGTTGGCGGAGGGCGTCGAAGATGAGATCGCTCGTGAGACCGGTCGCCGGACCGGTCGCCGGACGGGTTCCGATTCCGAAGCGCAACGGCAGCGCCCAAACGAAGGCGACCTGGATTCACCGCCTTCGGATCCCCGTGGTGAGCCAAGCTCGCGACAGGGTGATACGGAGCCGCAGGACGGAGACTCGGTCGAGCCTGCGAATGAACGGCAGCAATCTAGTCGCGAACGTGAACAAGACACCCAGCAACGGGATGGCGAGCGCGCTGAGGGCGAACAGCGGCAAGGCCAAGAAGGCGAATCATCGCGGGAGGGACAGCAACCACCAGGGCAGCAGCCGGGTGAGGGTCCGCCACAAGAGCCCGGAGATCAACCACCTGGTGGACAACAGCCCGGAGGACAACAGCCCGGAGGACAACAGCCCGGTGATCAGCAGCCGGGCGGGCAACAGCCTGGCGAGCAACCGGGCGAGTCGCAGCAGCCAGGCCAGCAACCCGGTACGTCATCGGAGGGTACTCCGTCGGGAGGGAGGCAGCGTCCGGGGTTGCGAGAACAGCCGACGCCGCCGACCGAGACCGAGTCGACTCGTGACGAGAACGGAGGCAGCCCGTACGCCGCCGAGAATCTGTCGCAAGGCGGTGGCAGCATCGGGCCGATTCGGGGCGATTTCCGAGAATGGTCCGACCGGATGAGGGATGTGGAAGAAATGGTCGGCGATGCAAGACTACGAGCCCGCGCGGGAGCGATTCGTGACCGAGCGCGGCAAATGCGGATCGACGTCAAACGGCATGGCAAAGAGCCGCAGTGGGAGCTGGTCGAAGAAATGGTAGCGGAGCCGCTTCGCGAACTGCAGCGCGATGTTCGTGCCGAATTGCTTCGTCGTTCAGCGTCAAAGAACGCGTTGGTTCCGATTGATCGCGATCCGGTACCAGCTGAATTCACCGACGCGGTCAAACGCTATTACGAGAACCTGGGTAGTGCAGCCGAGGAAATGAGACGTTGATTGTCGCGGAGTTCATCATCGGGTCGCCCAGTTGGCTTGTCCCCGCGCTGGTGCTTGGGACCGTGCTGACGGCGCTTGTCATTTGGAACTACGGCCGTTCGGGAATGCTTCGCACTCGGTTGGCTTGGTTCGGCATCGGGCTGAAGGTGTTGGGAATCGCCCTGCTCGCGGTTTGCCTGGTTCAGCCGATGCGAAGGGCGACGCGCCCGAGGCCGCGCGCGAATTTGCTTCCGATTTTGGTCGATACCAGCCGCAGCATGGACGTCGCAATCGGTCGATCGGGGTCCTGGCGTGACCGTATCGACACGGCGCTTGCGCCCGATTCGGAGTTCTTGACGGAGCTCGCACAGTCGTTCGATCCACGACTGTACGGCTTTGACAAACGACTCTCCGGCGCGAGTGATGTTTCCGTGCTTCGGCGAGGTGGCAGTGCTTCGCGTCTGATTTCGGCCCTGGATGAAGTGGGGCAACGTTTGGAAGGACGCCCGGTTGCGGGAGTCCTTTTGATGAGTGACGGAAACGATCCGATCTCACTCGACGGAGACACCGAACTTCCCGACCTTTCGTTTCCCATTTTTCCGGTCCTCCCCGATGGCAATCCATCGGTGGATGACTTGAGAATCACTGGAACCAGCGTCCGCCAAACAAGCTTTGAACTTTCACCGGTAACCATCACCGCGCGATACGAGATCGAAGGTTCGCTTCGAGGCACGGCGTATGCGACGCTGACGGATAGCGCAACCGGCGTCTTGGTTGAAGAACAATCGTTCGATCTGGGGCGGTCGGATGCGAGCGGCAGCGTCACATTTCAGTTCCGTCCTTCGGACGTGGGGCTGCGTTTCTATCGACTCAACCTGTTCCGGGAACCCGATCGGGCGGCGTTTGAAGAACCGGAGACTCTGGTCGATTCGCGTTCGTCCGAAACCACTCTGGTGAACAATACTCAGTTGATCGCGGTGGATCGAGGTAGCGGGCCCTATCGGGTTTTGTACGTTGCAGGGCGGCCGAACTGGGAGTTCAAGTTTCTTCGTCGCGCGGTTGAAGAAGACAGCGAAATTCAACTTCGTGGCCTATTTCGAATGGCGAAGAAAGCGCTGAAGTTCAATTTTCGTGATCGGAATATCTCGACGACCAACCCGCTCTTTCAAGGGCTTGGTGAAGATGCCGAGGAGGTCGCCGAACAGTATGACGAACCGGTCATGATTCGATTGGGGCTTGAGTCGCCCGATGAATTGGCGTCGGGATTTCCAAAGACTGCCGATGAACTGTTTTCATTTGACGCGTTGATCCTGGATGACATCGAGCCCAGTTTCTTTAGCCGCGACCAACTGGACATGATTCGAAACTTCGTGGCCAATCGAGGTGGCGGTTTGCTTCTACTGGGCGGACAAGAGATGTTTTCCGGCAAGCGATTCGAAGAATCCACGCTGGGCGAGTTGTGTCCGGTGTACGTCGACCGCGGTGCCCGCGAGCAGATGACGGGGCCGGTGACCATCGGCATGACTCGCGAGGGGATGCTGCAGCCGTGGTTGCGACTTCGCGACAATGCCAGCGAGGAGACCGTTCGCCTGCGAGACATGCCACGGTTCGCGGCGGCGAATGCGGTCGGCGATCTCAAGGCCGGGGCGTACCAATTCGCGACCGTGACGACGGACGATGGGCGACTGGAACCGGCGGTTGCGATCCATCGTTTTGGCAACGGCAAAGTCGGCGCGGTCACGATCACGGATCTGTGGCGTTGGTCGATGCGACGCGACCCGGCGCATGCCGATGACGCCGCGCAAGCTTGGCGACAGATCACGCGATGGTTGGTTTCAGATGTTCCGCGGCGTACGCAGCTCGCCTGCGAGCCGGATCCGGAGCGGCCGGATCAGATGCTGCTACGAATGGATGTCGCGGATGAGGAATATGAGCCGCTCGACAACGCGACGGTGACGGTCATTGTTGATGGGCCCGATCAAAAATCGCTCAAGCTGCAAGCCAAGCCGATGGGTGAGACCGCCGGCGCCTACGCGGCACCCTACTTCGGCGACGACCCAGGGCAGTACACCGTTTCGGCCGATGTCAGGACACGCGATGGCCAACCATTGGAGGTTCGCGAGACCGGTTGGGCTCGTCAATTGGCCGGTGGTGAATTTGATCGACTGGGCACCAACGTAGCGCTGCTGGAACGGATCGCTGAAGAAAGCGGTGGCCGTGTGGTTCGCGAGAGTGATCTTGGCAAATTCACGAATCGATTGAAAGCCACCAAATTGCCTGTGATGGAGACCTGGGTCTATCCGCTTTGGCATCGCGGCTGGGTGATCACGCTCGCATTGGGTTGCCTGTGTGCGGAATGGGGCATTCGACGTTGGGGAGGCTTGGCATGAACCGAATCGCAGTATTGACGGGTGTGCTTGCGGTGATAATTGCGGGTTCCATGCGTACCGCAGCCGATGAGATCCTGATTGTTGTCGGGGCCCAGGGTGAGGAGACTTATGGCAGCGAATTCCGGGAGTGGCAGCGACGCTGGGAATCGATTGCTGAAACCGCGGATTTTGAAGTCGCGGTGATCGGCGGCGAGTCGGAGTCGGGCGAGCCGAGTGACCGGGAGCGGTTGGCGTCGGAGGTCGGCAAACGGCTCGACGGTGAGACGCCGCTTTGGCTGATCCTCGTTGGACACGGCACCTGGGACGGTATCTCGGCTCGCTTCAATTTGGTCGGTCCGGATCTGAGCGCCCGAGAGTTGGCGAAGTGGATTCGTCCCGTACGTCGACCGCTTGTCATCGTCAACAACAGCTCGTCGAGCGGTCCCTTCATCGATCGTCTTTCCGGACCGAATCGTGTGATCGTCACGGCCACGAAGAGTGGCAGCGAACAGAACTATGCGCGGTTCGGCGGGTTTTTCGCGAACGCGATTGGGGAACTCGCATCCGACTTGGATCACGACGATGCCGTTAGCGTTCGGGAGGCCTTTCTAAAGGCGGCCACCGAGACCGGATTGTTCTACGAACAGGAAGGACGAATCGCCACCGAACACGCGATGCTCGATGACAATGGTGACAAGAAGGGCACACGGGTCGAGTTGTTGCGTGGAACCAAGCGACTTCAAGGAGCCGGCTCCATCGACGGCGCGTTGGCTGGCCGGATCGTCATTCCGGTCGGCAGCGATGCTCCGCGGTTGAATCGCGCACAGAGCGAGCGGCGCGATGAGCTCGAGGCCCAATTGCGCGAGGTCCGCCGAAAAGCTGGTGATGAGCCATCCGATCTTCTAAGAAGCCAAGTCTTGCCGATTCTGAGGCAGCTCGCCCAAATCTACCGGGACGCTGAAAGTAAGGAAGCTGAAGGTAACGACGCTGAAAGTAGCGACGCCGAGGAGTATCAGGAATAGGCGTGTTCCCGGGTGCGTACCGGGAACAAAGCTGTAACGTCGCTCCTCGAGAGGCTCAGCTGCTTAGGCTTGACTCAAATGAGTTTCGTGCCGCCGGGGATCGCATGTTGCGGTTCGGGGCGTTTGCCGTTGAAGTCCAGGTCTTTCGGAAACAGGTCGATCTTCGACTCGTTGACCAGGAAGTCCCAGGAGACATCTTGTCCGGTGTAGCAAGCGATTCTTCCCAGCACCGCGGTGAGTGAACTTTCTGCGGTTTGTTTGAGTTCCACGATCGGCTTGCCCGCCCGGATCGAATCGACGAGGTCTTTGTGCTCTTGTTGATAGGCAGCGCTGATATCACCTTTCATCGACCATTTTTCGTTCCCTTTGCGGTCGGTGATGATGGCCCCACGGTTGATGCCGTACACCGTGGCGATGCCCTCGCTGCCATAGATCACGTTGCTGTTGTCCGATTTCGTGTCGGGGATCTGTCGGCACTTGAAGGAAACCAGACGGTTGCCTGGGTAGAGGTAGTCGACGTTGCAGCTGTCCCACATTTCGCTGTCGTCGGGACGAGTGAATCGGCCACCGCTGCCGTAGGCCGACGTCGGTGGACCGTTCATCACCCAATTCATAAAGTCGATGTTGTGAACGGCTTGTTCGGCAATCTGATCGCCGGAGAGCCAAATAAAGTGCATCCAGTTGTAGAGTTGGTACTGAGTGTCCGACATTCCATCCTTGCGAGCCCGGTACCAGATCCCGTTGCTGCAGTACCGTGAGGTCATGCCGATGATTTCACCGATTTCTCCGCCATGAATCCGTTTCACGGCTTCGACGTAGTTGGTCTGGCGTCGGTATTGGGTTCCGGTCACGATCGCCGTGCCATTCTCGATCGCTTTTTCGTGCGCTTTAACGCACGTTCGATAGCCGGCCGGGTCGATGCACGTCGGTTTCTCGGCGAAGACGTGCTTTCCCGCTTCGACGGCATCGAGCAGGTATTGTGGGCGAAAGCCGGGTGGAGTGGTCAGCAGGACGACATCCACGTCAGGGTCGTCGAGGACTCGCTTGTAGGCGTCGATACCGACGTAGTTCTTGCCGCTCGCAACCGAGACCTTTTCGCCGTGCCGCTTCTCGAGTCGGCCGAGGACATTCTGTTTGGCGGGATCGATGTCGGCGGTCGCGACAAGCTGGACTTTGTCGTTGATCGAGAGCGTGTCATTGAGCGCCCCGGTCCCTCGTCCGCCGAGACCGACGATTCCGAGCCGAACCAATTCGAGCTTGCCGTCCTCTGGTTCTTGTCCACGAAGCGGGCGCGAGAGGAGCGAAGCGCCTGCGGCACCGGCCGAAATCACGGCGGATTTTGCAAGGAACTCGCGGCGTGGGGCATTAGAGCTCGTGTCGACTCGATCGTTCGATTGGCTGGATGACATCCTAGGACCCTTTGATGGCGGCTGAGGAGGGATAGGTACGGCGGGGCGAGCTCACCGGCTTCCTTGGGCGTAGTCTACTCGGCACGGAACGGAATGTGTCGAGCCCCATATCGGGCCATGACAGCCGAAAAGTAAAACTGATAGACTCTCGACATGACAGACTTACCCCCCAACGACGCCGGCGACGATGCTGCCCAAGAAAAGTCATCGAACCCAATGGTCTCCGGCTCACGGACGATTCGGCCGCACGGTTTGGCGGAGAGTCGCAAGCTCGCGGCGACCGCAGTGCGGGTGGCCCAAGACAACAATGCCCAGGACGTCATCGTGATCGACGTTTGTGATCAGTCTTCCGAGTTCGACCTCTTCGTGATCGCGACGGGCCAAAGTCGTCGTCAGCTGCACGCCATCAGCGAGCAAATAGACGACGCCCTCGAGAAGGGACTGGGGGAAAAGCGTTTTGGCATTGAGGGCTACGACGAAAGTCGCTGGATTGTCCTTGATTACGGAAGCGTGGTCGTTCACCTATTCGATGATGAGACGCGCGAGTTCTACGACCTGGAGTCACTGTGGGCCGACGGAAATCCGGTTCCACTTGATGAACTCGTTTCCTAGGGGCAGCGACGTTTGTCACCCCCATTTCTCGCTCCACTCGGAGCAAGACACTGAGACTGCAAAACGATGCACTTTCCCTCATTGCTGAAAGCAAGGTTCGCCGAAGCGCTTGGGTCGGACGATTTTTCACTCACTCCGGAGCAGTTGGAGACCTTTGCGGGGCTGATTCGAGTGGCTGGCAATCCCAAGTTCGGCGATTACCAGTCGAACTGCGCGATGCCGCTCGCGAAAATCGTGGACGGGATGGGTCCCCGCGATGTGGCCGCGAAGCTGGTCGAGCGTGTCGACTTGAGTGAATTGTGTGAGCCACCGGAGATTGCTGGCGCGGGCTTTATCAACTTAAGGATTAGCGATGCGGTTCTGCAGCGGAGCCTGGTGGAACTTTTGCAGGACGATCGATTGCTTGTCGCGCCTGTCGCGGAGCCCAAAAAGATTGTCATCGACTATTCGTCACCGAACGTGGCCAAGCCGATGCACGTCGGCCACATCCGTACCACCGTCATTGGCGACTGTCTCACCAAAACGCTCAGGTTCCTCGGGCACGACGTGGTGACCGACAATCATCTTGGTGATTGGGGCACGCAGTTTGGGATGATCATTTATGGCTACAAGCACTTTGGCGACGCCGACGCCGTCAAGGCAAATCCGGTTCCAGAGTTAACTGGCTTGTACCGGTTGGTTCATCAGTTAATGGGTTTTCACGAAGCCGTCGCGAGCGTGAAAAGACTCAACACGGAGATGGAACGGCTGCGGGAACTGCAATCCGAAGCGCTTGAGATCGCGGAAGCTGCGGAAGGAAAGAGCGCCAAAAAGAAACGTAAGAATGCTGAGTCGCTTGGCAAGAAGATCCTCGCCGCGGAGGCGCAGCTTCAATCAGCGAAGCAAAAAATTGCCGCGGTCGAATCCAATCCGGAGTTGCTTTCCAAGGCCAATGAGCATGTCGAGATTGCCACTTCGGTGCTGACGGAAACCGCAAAACTGCATGCCGGCGATGAGGAGAACCTCGCGTTATGGAATGACTTTTTGCCGTTCTGCCAAGACGAGATCAATCGAGTCTACGATCGGCTGGAGATAACCTTTGATCACACCTTCGGCGAATCTTTCTACCACCCGATGCTTGCTGGCCTTGTCGCGGATCTGCAGGATCAAGGGTTGGCGGTGGAGAGCGACGGCGCGGTTTGCATCTTTCTGGATGATTTCGAGACGCCGATGATCATCCGTAAACGCGATGGGGCGTTTTTGTATGCGACCACGGACTTGGCAACACTTCGCTATCGAAAGGAGCAGTTTGATCCTGACGAGATTCTGTACGTGGTCGACACGCGACAGGGTGAACACTTCAAGAAGTTGTTCGCAGTCGCCGAAAAATTGGGGCTCGCGGACCGGAAACTGGTGCATGTCAGCTTTGGAACTGTCTTGGACAAGGAGGGTCGACCGATCAAAACGCGCAGCGGCACGTTGATCGGGTTGGAGGGGCTCTTGAATGACGCGGTTTCCGCGGCGCATGCGGTCGTCTGCAATCCCGACCACCTAAAGAACATTGATCCACCAATGGAGGAAGCCGAGCGGAACCGAGTCGCCGAAGTGGTGGGTATCGGCGCGATCAAATACGCCGATCTGAGCCATGAACGACAAAGCGACTACCGTTTTGACCTTAGTAAGATGGTCGCACTCAAGGGCAATACGGCGACGTATGCACAGTATTGCTACGCTCGATGCGTCAGTATTCTGCGAAAAAATGAAGTTTCCGAAGCGGAGGTTCTCGGCAGGGTTCTTCAGAGTGGGATAAAGCTCACACAGCCGGAGGAGCGAGCGCTGGCATTAAGCCTGCTGCAGTTTGAGGATGCGCTGTTTGAGGTTTATTCGAGCTATGGACCGAACCACCTCGCGGACTATGTTTTTCGCACCGCAGAAGCATTTTCAAGGTTCAACAATGAGTGTCATGTGCTCAATGCTGAATCCGATGAAATACGGACGACGCGGCTGGGCTTGGTCGTCGCAACGCTTCGAATTGTTCGCCAATCGCTGGCTCTTCTTGGCATTAATGTTGTCGAAAGAATGTAACTGGGCCGCTCAGACCCTCCGGTTACCACTTTGGTTTACCCCAAGGGCTTGTCGAGATGGGTGATTTTGGTGTTTTGCGTTTCAGATGCAATTGACACTGTTGCGCTCGCGCCTAAGTTACGAATCGTGAAGACGTGGCGGACAATCTTTATGGGCTTTGACTCGCTCTGGGGCAAATGACGGGGCATAAGAGTTCGGGTCAACAATGGCGGCCGTCATGTGTTGTTGGTTCTACCCGTCCGTAGAAGTGCGGACAAAGAAAGGAAGAGATGATGGCCAAGAAGACTAGCGGAGTGAACAAGTCGCAAGCGATCCGCGACTACATGGACGCGAACCCAAGTGCGAAGCCGCGCGACGTGGTCAAGGCAATGGCTTCGAAGGGTATTAAGGTGAGTGCTCAGTTTGTTAGCACGGTTAAGTCGACCAGCAAGAAGACCGGCGGCACCGCAAAACGACGCGGCCGGCCCGCTGGATCGACTGCCAAGTCCGGTCGCAAGGCGGCGGCTTCGGCGTCAGGTACCGTCTCTGTCGATGCGCTGTTGAAAATGAAACGCGTCGTCGAAGACTTCGGTAGCATCGAGGAGGCCAAATCGGCCCTTCGAACCCTTGAGCGGCTCGCCGACTAGGGACACTCTCGTCAAGGAGCAGCGTCCACTCGTTCCGGTCATGACACTTGGTGGACCGACGATTGGACGCGAATTCGGCAATCCTGGTCTTCTGTCGGGGTCGGATTTCGCCAAATTTGTGTAAACTGAAGGGGGGTGGTTCGTTTGGTGCGTCACCCCGTCTCCTTTCGTTGCTTTCTTGATCTATGTCCGAACTGACGCCTGAGGGATTTGCACGCCGTATCGCTGAATTGGGTCTTGCCGACGCAAAAGAAGTGGATCAGGCATTTGGCGAATTGGGCGGTGAGGACAAGACCATGGACGCGGTCGTTGACCTGATGCAACGACGCGGATTGGTCACCACTCTGCAGACCGAAAAGATCCTGCGTGGAGACCGCTCAGGCTATTACTACGGCGAGTACAAAGTTCTCTACTTGATCGGTGCTGGTACGTTCGCGCGTGTCTATCGGGCGAGCAAGCACGGAGAGGTGTTCGCGGTCAAAGTTCTTCGCAAACGCTTTCGCGACGAGCCGAAAGAGATGGAGCAGTTCCTTCGGGAGGGCCGCATGGGCCTCCGGCTCCGTCACCCGAACATCGTTAGCATTATTGACGTGATCGCTGACCAGCGACATCCATTTCTTGTCATGGAGTTCGTCGAGGGCCAGACGCTTCGGGAACTCGTTCGGATTCGCGGTGCACTGCCGGTTGAGCTGGCACTGCGTCTGATGAACGAGGTCGCTGCGGGGCTAGCTCATGCGGCGGCACTTGGGATTTCACACCGCGACTTGAAGCTTTCCAATGTGCTTATCTCAGCCGATGGTCGAGCCAAGCTCGTTGACTTCGGTTTGGCTGCACTGAGTGACCGAAAGAACCCGGATCAAATCGCCGATTGCCCCAACGCCCGAGCGATTGACTACGCGGCATTGGAAAGAGGGACCGGCGTACGGAAAGATGATCCGCGTAGCGACATCTATTTCGCGGGCAACATGCTGTACCACATGATCGCCGGCCAGCCCGCGCTGACGGAAACTCGCGACCGGCTTGCGCGATTGAATGTCTCGCGATTCGAGCAAGTGACACCGATCACCGAGTTAGTGCCGGAAATTCCCGGTGTGGTGAACCAATTGATCCAGCGGACGATGGAGTTCAATCCCAAGAATCGTATTCAATCGGCGACCGCATTGCAGGGCGAAATCAAACGTGTGGTTTCGGCGCTGGAGAGAGGGCCGACGAAGCGTGTTGACGACAATGCGCCGGCGGTCGGCGAGCATTACGACGACGATGACGGGCCGACCGATGAGGGCGAAGGGTACGTCGTGCTCTTGGTGGAATCGAAAGCGACGTTGCAAAACGCGATTCGGGAGCGTCTCAAATCGCGTGGGTACCGAGTTTTGATCATCCAGGATCCCAACCGGGCACTCGCACGGTTTGAACCGGAGGAGGAGGCTCCGGCGGATTGCGTGATTTTCGGTGCCGCGGAACTCGGGACGCTCGCGTTGGAGGCCTTCAATCGGTTTGCCGGCGACGAGCACACGAGCGAGATTCCGGCGATTCTTTTAGCCGATCGGCGCCAGGCGCGGATCATTGCCGAGGCGAGACGCGGTCCCCGGCGTCGGATGTTGTCGCTCCCACTGAAGGTTCGTGAATTGCGAGCGTCCTTGATCCAAGTGCTTGCGGGCGTCGAACGTCGCCCAATGGGAACGTATTGACGCCGCAACCGGCGTTATGGGCTTCACGCGATTGCCAGGGCCGACTCAGGAGGTTTCAGTCCAGACCGGTTCGGGTTCGATTTGATCGGCTACCGGACCGCCTTGGTCGGCTCGGCCGCTTCCTTCCAAACGACTGATCAGTCGAACGGACATGTCGTGATCGCACCGGATCTGGCAACTGAGACGAACCCCCGCGTCGTTCACTTCTCTTACACGAAGGGTCTCAGCTTCCGCTTCGGTGATTCGATTTGGTTCGCCCTCCAGAAACTCGATACGGCACGTGGTGCATTTTGAAACGCCCCCGCAGGCGTGCAGTTGGTCGGTGCCGGCGTCTTCGGTCAATGCTTTGACCAAACGCTTTCCAGGTTCAATCTCGAAAGTACCCTTTCCTTCGATCGTCAGTTTCGGCATTCGTCTACCTCGAGTGGTCTGTTAAGAATCGGCGTGCGGTTGTCGCAATCGGTTCGTCTGCCATCCCAATTTGGATGAGTCTGGATAGAATAGCGGGTTGGCCAGCGTCTAAGTTGGCCGATGGCTAAGAGAGACTTTCGGGCGGGGCCCGGACAACAGGAATCATCGCACGTATGGATTTGATGACGGATAATTTGCCCGCGGCGTTTGGATTGCTGTTGGGCGAGGCGGTCTCGAAGTTGGTCGACGATCATGATGCTTCGCTTGACAAGCGGGCCGCAATGCTCCGGGTGGAACAGCCCAAAATGGCTCACGAGTCGGGGCGTTTGACATTTGAATTCCGGATGCGGCCCAACCGCAAACCGGCGTACTTTGTCCGCCTCACTTTGGGGCCCGAAATCGACGAAGACGGCGAGATGGAATCGCCATTGGATGTTGCCTTGCGCGCGGATGTCGAGTGTTCGTGCAATCAATTCACCCGTTCGGAGTCCGCGACGCCCGGTCAAGGTCGATGCAGTTGCACGCTCGCGTGCGCTTGGTGGTTGCACGAACAGGTCATGCGGCGAAGTGGCGACGATGTCTTGCTTTTCTTGACTCAGCTGAAGACCGATACGCTCTCGGTGGGGCGTGAAGTGGTTCAGCAGATGTTGCGACTCACCGAAGACGCACATGACAGCCAACAAGATGATTCGTCGCGTGTTCAATGGCGGATCGGCCTCTCCGACAGCCCCGTCTTCGGTCCGCTCCAAATCACACCCTATGTTCAGCGTCAAAAGAAGAACGCGAAGGGGTGGACCAAGGGGCGCCACTCGACCGCGTATGAGCTCCTTCAACTTGGCTCATCGGGTTCGGCAAAGGATGCCCGAATCGCGTCGCTGACCGCTGACAGCGGTTATGACATGAACCGTGAGTACTTCAATCTATTTCAATCCGTCGAGCTTTTGATCGGTCATCCGAACGTCGCTTGGGATAACGAGACAGCGGGACCCATCGATGTGAGCCGAGGCGAGTTATCGGTCGCGCTCGAGCCGGTTGAAATCGAGACGCTCGATGCATCCGAACTCCCGGGAGAATACCAGTCCGACCCCGAGAGCGAGCCGGGAAATCGGAAGACGCTTTATCGCATCAACCTCCGCGTCGTCGGACTCGATCTGGACATCGCCAAGTGCGAGCTAATCCTCGGTAACTTGCACCCCGAGCACCCGGTGGTCCTGATCGCGGAAACGCAAGGCAGTCGACTGGTGTTGGCGTCGCTGCGAGACCGCCGAGCGAAGCGGTTGATTTCGTTTCTGCTTTCCAGCGATCTCAATGAAGCCCTCATCGACGAGGCAACCGCTCATGAACTGACGATGAACATTTCGCGGCTCGGTAGCCTGATTCGCATGGAGCTACCCAATCAGTTGGCTGGGCCGCTTGAGTCGGTTGACGCGGAGATGATTTTTGAGATGAAACCGCGCGGCGGTGCCGGAATGTATCTCCGTCTTTCGATGTTTGACCCTCGATTTCCCCAGATGTTTCGTCCGGGTGAGGAACCGGCGGTGGTTCCTTCGATCACCGAAGGTGGGCCGGTCCGGCTGCAACGGGATGTTGTCGCCGAGAGGGAACGCGGTTCTGCCGTGGTAAATCAATTCGGCTTGCACCAGCTAGCGCCCGAAGAGCCTTGGTGCTGGGTTGCCCAATCCGACGATGAAGCCTTGGACATTCTCGCCCGACTACACTCCGCCGGTGACGCCGCACCCCGCATCGTCTGGCCCGAAGGTGAATCGATTCGCGTTCGCGGCGAGATCACTCCCTCCGCGCTGAGGGTTCAGATCGATGACTCCAAGGACTGGTTCGGACTATCGGGGACGATTCATCTTGACGGCAAAGCCATCAAACTGACCGATCTGCTCACGGCGGTCAGCGAGCGACGGGCGCTCGTGCGAGTTGGTGACCGAGAGTTTGCGAAGATAAGCGACGCGTTTCGCAAACGACTCGAGCGTCTTGGCGACACATTGGTGACCGAAAAGGAACGACTCCGGGTCCCGGAGGCAGCGGTACCGATGGTGCAAGAGTTGATCAGCACCGATGTGACATTGGAGGCCGCGTCGCGTTGGCATGAAACGATCGAGAGGCTCGAGTCTTTAGAGGACTACGATCCGGTTCAGCCGGAACAATTGGATGTCGAACTGCGCGACTACCAAGTGGATGGCTTCCGTTGGCTTTCGCGCCTGAGTCGATGGGGCGTCGGAGGCGTGTTGGCCGATGACATGGGCCTCGGGAAAACGGTCCAGGCGCTCGGAGTGCTGGTTGAGCGCGGCGACGACGGGCCCGCATTAGTCATTGCGCCGACCAGCGTTGGCGACAATTGGGTCCGCGAAACAGAGCGATTCGCGCCGAGCCTCACGCCCAAGCTCTATCGCGAAGCCGAACGCGACCAGTTGATCGCGTCGGCAGGGCCACGGGACATTGTGATCGTGAGTTATCAATTGGTGCAGCGTGACGTCAAGCGATTCCTTTCGCG
>JBCBLJ010000799.1:0-3859 GCA_038520195.1 Planctomycetota bacterium | reverse complement strand
GTTTGGAGTGGTGTAGAAGGCTGACCGACTGTAGACGATTGCATCGCCTTTCTTGTAACCATGGTCTGGCTCAAGCTCAAAAACACTGTTCTTGATGGACTGTTCCGCATCAACGAATTGCCATTGACCTAGTAGCGCATCGGATTCGCTGTTGGCTAACGCGATTTTGTTCTCGCCGTCGACGATGACGTAGTAGACCTGATCCTTTGTCAGCCCATTGATGGCCGCGCCGCCGGTCGAATAGCGGATCTGCTGCCCAGTCCTCAGTCCATGCCATCGGCCCAAGTCGATCGTGTGCGATGGCCCGGCGTTCGAGGCGCCGGTGATTCGAGCGGACGTATAAACCAACCCTTGCTGAAGCGTATGCCGTTGACCGATCTCCGCCGTATTGCCAAGCACGATCGACGCGTTACTCGTGGTGCTCTGTCGCAGCTCGATCGTCTTTTCGTTGACGACGTGAACGAAGTAGGTGTCGCCGTCGGTCAGTCCGCCAATTGCCGAGCCACCCCCAGCCGTGTAACGAAGCGGATCGTTGTTGGCGTATCCGTGATCAAAAGGAAAGATGAGTTGGTTGCCCTGGACCGTATCGACAGGATCAAATTCGATCGGAAATGCGGACTGATAATCGCTGCCGTTTTCCGTAAGAGCGATCTTGGTGGAACTGATCGGGATGACGAAGTAAACCTGCCCATCGACCAACCCGCCGATGCTGGCTGACGATCCGTTGCGGTAGGTCACCGAATCGCCAAGTTGGAACCCGTGCGCATACCCCAAGTCAATCTCGTTCCTCACGAGATCTACGTTCGAATTACTGAACGTCGCGGTCGACTCGAGCGGGCTTCGGGCCAATCGGAAAACGGGATCCCCCGAGTTATTGGAATCGTTGCCGAGATTGACGTAATAGGATTCCCTGTCCCGAAGTCCTCCAATGGATAGGTCACCACCGCCCGCGTAGCTGACTCGGTCTCCCTCTGCGAACCCATGGTTGTATCCGAGATAGATGTCGCCCACCGAATCAATGCCGACGCCGGGTGCTGACAGACCGTCAGACCCGAGCGTAGCCGTGAGATTTCCGATCAGCGCTTGAGTCTCACGCTTGATTTGATTGACGGAAATCGAGATGCCGGCACCGACCGAATGGCCGAAGGCAATTCCGCCCACGCCGCTATACAAGTCAGCATTATTGTCGGCCAGGACCAATAGGTTGAGATCGGTTAGGTAATGGCTATCCGTAATGCCGGTGATGTTTCTGTCCTGTGAATCGACATCGCGATCTCCATCGCTATCCAATGCATCGATCGGATTTCGGAGCCGAAGTGTTCTCGCTTCAAAGTTCGGTTTGACTTCCTTGGTGGTCTTGTTAAGCGGAATCAAGAAATGTCCCGTTCCGGTGGCGACCGACGGATCGAGCGTTATCACAGCCCCGCCTACCGTTGCCGAGAGTTGCAGCGTCGTGTTGTTGACGCGTTTGACGAAATAGGTGGTGCCGTCAACGAGCGGTCCGATTGCGGAAACGTCACTGCTTTCGTAGACGACGGCAAAATCGTCGACCAAGTCGTGGTTTCGCCCCAAGTCGATTTCCGTCGGCTTCTTCGCATCGATCGCCGATGGAGCGAATCCAGGCAGGAGCGCGTGCGACACGCCGGTGGTGTTATCAAGGTCTAGATCAATCCGTGGACCGCCCGGCGTCAGCGATAGCGCAACCGCGGAATCATCGATCACTTCTGCGTAGTAGGTGGCGTTGCTTTGCAAACCACCGATCGGGATTCCCTCGCCACTGAAATAGCGGACAGCCTGATTGCCTGAAAGACCGTGTCGCGATGGTAAGCGAATCGTCTCCGCGTTGACGTCGGTACGGAGCGTCGCACTGCCGTCGGAAACCGGTTGTGTGGGTGCGAATTGTGCCACCACCGTGAAGACACCGTTCTGAGTGGTGTCAACGAGATCGTAATCGCGCGGAACCTCGACAAATCCCTGCCGGGTGACGATCGTTGCTCCGTCATCGATTCGCGCAATCGTCGCGTCGTCGATTTCCAGAGCGGACGCTGCGCCGCTGACCGCCAGGCCATCGGAACTTCCGCCCTGCGTCGCGACGGAGAGATTTCGCGAATCGCTGCGACTCATGACCAGCAGGCTATCCGCGCTCAGCGAAGCGCCCGATTTGATGTCCGCGACCGAGTCATTTTCGTACCCGATTCTCAGGATCGAACCTCCGATGCCCTTCCCACCATCGTCGTCTGTCGTGGCACCGGAAAGAAAGAAGCCAAACTGTCCCGCAAAGTTGACCGTATCGTTTTCGACCGTTGAAACGACCGACGCATCGCGGCCGACGGTGACGGACGCGCCTCGACCAATGCTCGCCTCGTTATCGTTGTCGAGCGAGAAGAGATTGGCTTGTAGCCCTCCCGCCCGATTCTTGCTGGCCGCATAGGCCTCGGTCCATGACGTAAAGAACCCGTCCTGGATTCCCAGGTTGAAATTGATCTTCGAAAGCGCGAAATCGTAGATCTCCTCTCCGATCTCGCTGACGGCACCTCCGATCGTGGGTGTGATTGAGAATCGCGTCCACCACTGTTGCTCCCAGGGAATGTCGATGCTGGAAACAACATTGAGATCGCGACCAACACTAACGGTTGCTCCGTCGCCGATAATCGCCTTTGCGACGTTGTTGTAGGTTCCGATCTGAAGAGCAACCGCGATACTGTTATCGCGAGTATCGGCCTTCGGAACGACGATGTTGTTCGCATCTCGAACAGGCCGTTTATTGTTGGTCGTTGCTTTCGTGTAAAGCTTCGGAAACTCGACGAGCGTGGATTCGACCGTGAGATCGCCATTGGTCGATTCAACGCCAGCCCCTGCTCCGATGATCGCTTGGACATTGTTGTCTTGGTTTGCGAATGCGAAGCCTCCTGAAATGCCAAGCCCCGTCTGACCGTATCCACTTTTGTTTCCGGTCAAAAACGTCAATGTGTTATTGAGGAACTTCAAGTTGGGCCTGGTGCGGATCCCATCGATCGCCTTTCCAATCAATCCGCCCAATCCCGTCGATGACGATACTCCCAACTGGTTCTCATCGGTGATCAGCCGACTATCAATCACGAGGTTCCCACCGGCGGTGACATCCCCATCAATCGATGCAACCACATCCGCCTTGCTTTCGCTGTACGCGACGCCCACCATTCCCTTGGCTTCGAAAACGCCAAATCCTGACGCCGTGACCGATTGAGTCTTTGTGCCTTTCGCGGTCACGTCCAGGGTACCGGCGGCTCGGATCACCGCATCAGAAGATGTCGATGACTTGGCGTCCAAGTCGAAGAACCCGAACGACAACACCCCGCCAAACTTCCTTCCTCGAAGCAACGTGGATACGTTCAGGTCACCGTCCGCTTCGCTGCGTAACGCGATGTTGCCAGTGGAGACGATGTTGGCTCCGCCGAGGACACTGACCTCGGCCCGCGGTTTTGACAGTCCAACGGCTACCGCCCCGAGTCGATGGCTGACGGCGCGCGTGGTGGCCTCTGTCCGAGCATCGGATGTCACGCTCAGGTTCGAGCTTTGGATCGAACCGCCATTGATCGTCACCAGACTTTCGGCTTTCGAGATTGCCAGACCGGCGAAGAGTGAAATCGAACCGATGACCGAAGAAGATGTTTCCGCCGTGTACTTGCCGAAATTTCCGTCGGTTTCAGGACTCGTGTCATCGTAAAGGTCGGCCGCATCGGCGTCCGAATCGATCACCACGTCGCCCGCCCGGACCGTCGTCCCGACTAACGACACGTTCGATTTCATGTTCGATACGTTAGGAACGATCGGCAGCGAGTTACTGAAGAAAGAAATAAATGCGTCAAGTCCTGCTTGT
>JBCBLJ010000259.1:0-9648 GCA_038520195.1 Planctomycetota bacterium | reverse complement strand
CTGCCTCGCTTGCCAACGCGACAGAGAGAAATGTGATCTTCATTATCACCGACGACGAGAGTCCGACGCTCGGTTGTTATGGCGACAAGGCGGCGCGGACGCCGGCCATCGACGCCATCGCCAAAGACGGCCTCGTCTTTCTAAACGCGTTCGCCACGACGGCCTCCTGCAGTGCCAGCCGAAGTGTGGTGATGAGCGGACTGCACAACCACCGAAATGGTCAGTTCGGCCATCAGCATCACTATCACAAGTTCGCGTCGTTCCACGACGTCGTCTCGCTCGCTCTCCCCCGAGTGATGAAGCGAGCGGGGTATCGCACCGCGCACATCGGCAAGTATCACGTCGCACCGGAAACCGTTTACGAGTTCGAAACCTATCTCAAAGCGAACTCGCGGAGCACGGTCGAGATGGCGAACAAATGTGAACGCTTTCTGACCGATCGCCAAGACGACCGCCCCTTCTTCCTGTACTTCGGCACCTCCGACCCCCATCGAGGCGGCGGAGTCGACGAGACCAGTGAGCGGAAACTGAAACCCAACCTGTTCGGTAACAAACCCAATCGAGGTGCCTTTCCCGGCGTCGATGAGACGTTCTTCGATCCCGCAGACGTCACGATTCCGCCGTTTTTGCCCGACACCCCCGAAACCCGCGAGGAACTCGCTCAGTACTACCAATCGTGTTCGCGAGTGGATCGCGGTGTCGCGAGACTGGTCGAAATACTCAAGGCGGCGGGTCTGTACGACAAGACCATGATCGTCTTTACCAGCGACCACGGAATGGCATTCGCCGGTGGCAAAACCACCGTCTACGAAGGCGGGCTACGGGTGCCCTTCGTCGTACGTGATCCCTACCAATCGAGACGCGGCGTGAAATCCAAGGCAATGATTAGCCACATCGACATCACGCCCAGTCTGCTGGATTTTGCCGGTGGCCTGGATCGAAAGAAGAACGCACCCAAACGCCCGGTGGACGCGAAAGCGTTCTGGACCGAACGCGACGAAGCACTCAAGGAGAACCGCAACGGAAACAAACCGTTTAAGAGCTACCACGGTCGGTCCTGGATGCATGTCCTCGCGAACCCCGACGAAACGCATCACGAAACCATCATGGCTTCGCACACGTTTCACGAAATCCAGATGTACTATCCGATGCGAGTCGTTCGAGACGACCAGTACAAGCTCATCTGGAACATCGCTCACCCGCTTCCCTACCCCTTTGCATCGGACCTCTGGGCCGCGAGCAGTTGGCAAGCTCAACTCGCCAAGGGCAATCAGGCACCGTACGGACAGATGACGGTTGGTCGATACGTTCAACGACCGGAGTTCGAGCTTTACGACATGCGGAAGGACCCAAACGAGTCAACGAACCTCGCCGAGAGCACCGGGCACGCCGATATCCTCGAACGCTACAAGGCGACGCTGAAATCGATGCAGCGACAGTATGATGACCCGTGGGTAATGAAATGGGAGTACGAATGACGGCGGTGGCGACCTCCATTGGTACACAAAAAATCCCTTCTCTTCCGTTTCCCCCAAACCGAAGCCGCCCGCATGTTCCGTTTGCTCGTTCCACTGTTATTTTGTCTTGGCGTCACTGCCCGAACGAGTGCAGCACCTCCCAACATTTTGGTCGTCTTCATTGACGACATGGGGTGGGGCGACTTTTCGTGTTTCGGCGGGACGGCCGTGCAAACGACGAACATCGATCGTCTAGCCGATGAAGGTCTTCGCTTCGAACAATTCTACGTTAACTCGCCGATCTGCTCACCCTCGCGTACGGCGATTTCGACCGGTCAGTACCCGCAACGCTGGAAGATCACGTCGTACCTTAATAACCGCCAAAGCAACCTCGACCGTGGGATGGCGCAGTGGCTGGACCCGAAAGCACCGATGCTCGCCCGCAGCCTGCACGAAGCCGGATATGCGACCGGTCATTTCGGGAAATGGCACATGGGCGGACAGCGAGACGTCGGCGAAGCACCGCTGATCACCGAATATGGCTTCGATGAGTCGTTGACGAACTTCGAAGGCTTGGGCCCGCGTGTCCTGCCGCTCAAAGACGCCTACGACGGCAAGCCACCTCAGAAACACGGTTTGGGAAGCGATCGTCTCGGACGTGGGCCGATCCTCTGGGAAGATCGCTCCACGATCACCGAGGCCTTTTGCGAGTCGGCACGCGAGTTCATTCGCTGGTCTGCGAATCAGGGGCGGCCGTTCTACATCAACCTTTGGCCGGACGATGTTCACTCACCGTACTTCCCACCCAAGGCCCGTCGCGGCAGTCGCCTCCGTCGTGAACTCTACTATGCAGTCCTCAAGACCATGGACGAGCAACTCGGCGCGCTATTCGACCTGATTCATGGCGACCCTCAGCTCCGCGACAATACGATCGTCTTGGTGTGCAGCGACAACGGCCCCGACACCAGTGCCGGTTCCGCCGGCCCCTTTCGCGGGCTTAAGGCGACACTCTACGAAGGCGGCGTGAGGTCGCCGTTGATCGTTTGGGCCCCCGGCCTGATGAATCCCAAATCCAAAGGCCGAGTCAACAAGACCTCTGTCTTCTCCGCAATCGACGTCGTCCCAAGCTTGCTCAAGGTCGCCGGTGTTTCCAGCGATGCGAACTTTGATGGCGAGGAGTTGTCGACCACACTGCTCGGTCACTCCGACGCTTCCCGGCAAGCCCCGATTTTCTTCCGACGTCCGCCTGACCGCGAAAACGCGTACGGGCTGACTTCCTTACCTGACCTCGCCGTGCGAAAAGGGAAATGGAAATTGCTCTGCGAATTCGATGCATCAGGAGTCCAACTCTATGACGTCGAACAGGATCTCGGAGAAGAGATCGATCTCGCCGAAAAACACCCGGCCATCGTTGCTGAACTCACCAAAGAGCTTTTCGCCTGGCATCGATCGATGCCGCCCGATAACGGTGCAACCTACAAGCCAAGACCGAAACGAAAGAGGAAGTAGCGCCGTGAAACGATCGCTGATATTGTTGGTCATCGCCGCGGTACTCTCGGGCGTTGATTGCCTGGCGGAACCCACGAATTTGCTCATCATTCAAACCGACGAACACAACTTCCGCACACTCGGATGCTACCGCGCGACGCTCCCGGTGGACCAAGCATTGATCTGGGGCGAAGACGGTGTGGTGGAAACTCCTGCGATCGATTCCATCGCCCAACGCGGCGTGATTTGCACTTCGTTCTACGCGACCAGCCCCGTTTGTACGCCCTCCCGGGCTTCCTTTTTCAGTGGACTCTATCCCCACCGAACCGGCAGTCCGCAAAACGACCTGCCGCTGAACTCGGATGTGGTAACGTTCGCCGAAGTACTGCGGCGCAGTGGTTACGCGACTGGCTACGCCGGTAAGTGGCATTTGGACGGAAACGGCAAGCCGCAGTGGGCACCCGAAAGACAGTTTGGTTTTGCGGACAACCGTTACATGTTCAATCGGGGCCATTGGAAGCGATTCGAAATCACCGATTCCGGCCCACGTATCGCCGCTCGAAATCGCAAAGGAGAGCCGAGTTACGATCTGGGCGACGCCGATAAAGACTCGTTTTCAACCGACTGGCTCACCGACCGCGCGATTAACTTCATCCGCGAACACGCCGAGGAAGACTTCTGCTATCACCTCAGTCTTCCCGATCCTCACGGCCCCAATACCGTTCGCGAACCGTACGACGAAATGTTTGCCGACCGAGTTATCCGAGCACCGTTGACCTTTTCCATGGTCAAGGACAACCCAAAATGGGCCGCGGTGACCGGCAAGAACGCGACCAAAAAATTCAACTCGGCGATCATGGCGAAGTACTTCGGCATGGTCCGATGCATTGACGATAACGTGTCGCGTCTCCTGCAAGTGCTCGATGAATTGGGGCTGACGGAGAAGACGATCGTTGTGTTCACATCGGATCACGGCGACCTTTGTTTTGAACATGGGCGTCTCAACAAAGGAAACCCTTACGAGGCGAGCGCCAAAATCCCGATGATCGTTTCGGCACCGGGCAAGATACCGCCAGGCAGCCGAGTGGATGCGGCCCTCGGAACGGTCGACTTTGCTCCAACCATCTTGGCGTTACTCGGTCAGCAAGCTCCCAAAGCGACGCAGGGCCGAGATTGCTCGTCGTTGCTTCAAGGCAAAACGGATGGCTGGCGAGACGTCACCTTCCTCCGCAACGGCGGCATCAAGCCGGCCTGGATTGCGGCGGTGACCGATCGGCGCAAACTTGTCCTTTCGGTTTCCGATCGCGCCTGGCTCTTCGACCATCAGACAGACCCGGATGAATTGAAAAACCAGTTCGACGATCCTTCGAATGCTGACATCGTCAAGCAACTGGCCAACTCACTCGTCCAGTATGGCGAGCAAAACGACGACCCCTTCGTGACCCAGGGGCCGCTTCGAAAACAACTCGATGAGATTCTAAAATGAAAACCAAAGCGATTGCGTCCATTCTCCTCCTGTTCCCTACAGCGTGGTGCAACGCGGGCGAACGTATCTTTGAAGACCGATTCGAACGTTCCGAAAAAGATGAGCAAGTGGAACAGCCGGGTAATGGCTGGGGCACCAACAGTAAGTCTCGCGCCGGCGGCAACAAGCAGGTCGACTTGGCAGATGGTGCCATGCACATTTACCGGCATGCGACCGCGGATCACGGCGTCAGCGTCGTCCAGGATCTTGCGTTCAAAGATGCGACGATCGAATTACGATTCCGAATCGGCAAGGAAGACGAACTTGGGATCAACATCGCAGACATGAAGGAGAAATCCGTTCATGCTGGCCACATTTGCGCGGCGAGAGTTCGACCGCATCAAGTGACGCTTCAGGACCTGAAGACGGGTCGCATGAAACGTGAAATGCGCGAGCGATTCCAAGCCAAAAAGGCGACCAAAGCCGACAAGGCGCTCGTTGCCTCGAAACAGCAAACTTCCAAGATCAAGATCGAAGCCGACGCTTGGCACAAGCTGGTGGTCAAAATTGCCGGCGAGACAATGGCGGTGTTCATCAACGATTTGCCCGTGGCAGAGTTCGAATCCGAGGGGATCGGCCACGCGACGAAGAGCCGGATTCGTTTGGCTGTTCCCAAACAGGCATGGGTCGACGACATGATCGTCGATCGAGATTGAATCACGGAGAGGCACCGATGAATCGTTTGGAATTCGACAGTGTTGAGGCGGTCCGCGCGTACCTTGCGACGTCCAACGACCTGACGCAGGCGATCTTCCAGGCGATTGATCTTTGCGAACTCAAGTCGGAACTGTCCACGGCGACGTGCCGTCACAACGTCTTACTGGGGTGCCACGTGGATGAACCGACGCTCGCGCTGCTGGACTCGCCGGTCGTGTTTCCGCAGCTCGACGAATTCCCCTTCCGAGCGTTCCGGGGTGAGCTCTACACGCCCGAAGAACTGCTCGGCGAGTACAAAATCGGTGATACCGACGGCCATGCAAAAACGCTCGACGGACGATGTTATCAGTACTACGTCGACACCGGTGGCGCGAAATCGACGGATGCTTACGTCACGCTCGCACGAAGACTGCACGATCACTCGATCACCGACGCACTACAAGACTACGTTGCCGGTGAAAACGTCGTCGCCATCATGGGAGGCCACTCGATGCCACGGGGTGATGGCTGGTACTTGGAAGTCGCCCGTCTCGCGCGCGACCTCACCAACGCCGGCTTTCTGGTGACCAGTGGCGGCGGTCCGGGTGCGATGGAGGCTTCACACGTGGGGGCTTGGTTTGCCGGCCGAACGGACGAAGAGCTGTGCGACGCCGTCGCGATGCTTTCGCTCGCGCCAAAGTACGACCCCGTGTCTCCGTGGATGGACGCCGCGTTTCGAGTGCGTGAGCGATTTCCGCTGAATCACAATCGCGAAAGCCTCGGAATCCCGACTTGGCTCTACGGGCACGAACCGCCAACCTGTTTTGCAACTCGAATCGCAAAGTACTTTGCCAACAGCGTTCGGGAAGAAGGTCTGCTCGCGATCGCCAACTGCGGCGTTATCTTCACTCCGGGCAATGAAGGAACGATGCAAGAAGTGTTTCAGGATGCAGCCCAGAACCGCTACGTAACTTTCGATCACGCGAGCCCAATGATCTTCTATGGCGAGGACTATTGGAAGTATCGCAAACCGATCTATCCCGCACTGATCACGGCGTCGGCTAACCGAACGTACGGGGAACTGATCAGCATCACAGACCGTCGAGAGACGATTGTCGGGACGGTGCAGCGGTTTGCGAAGACGCTCTCCAAATGAATCACTTCGGCGCGATTTCAAGAATCGCACCTTCCTGTTCATCCGCGTCATCGCCCAACGGATAGGAAGCCAGACGCCGCAATTGAAGGTTTTGCATCAAGCCATTGTGTCGCGCTTCGCCCCGTTCCTCGACCCACTTCGGCCCTTTGACCAAAAGAAGGCGACCGACACTGACCCAGTGTGGTTCGAACCAGCGACACAACTTAGCGATACTGCCGACGGCCCGGCAGACAACCGAGGTGTAGCGAAAGTCTTCGAGCAAGTCTTCGCCGCGAGCGGAATAAACCGGGACCGGTAGTTCAAGTTCAGCGATCATCTCCGCCAGAACCGTCGAACGCTTGGCGACCGATTCGGCGAGCGCGACTTCGATATCCGGTCGCAGGATGGCGAGCGGGATCCCGGGGACGCCGTTGCCACTGCCGAGGTCCAACACTTCTTCGCCGGATTCGATGACCGAAGCCAAGTGGACGCAGTCCCGAAGGTCGCGGCCGACGTACAGATCCCACGTCGTGTGCCGAGTCAGATTCAACTGTTCATTCCAACGCCACATCGTGAGCGCGTACTGCTGAAGTCGCTCCGCGATCGGTTCATCGATCTCGAATCCGTGGCGTTGAAGTGCGTCGGCGAAATCGGGTTCCAATGACATCGGCGTGGGTCGTTCGGGAAAACCAAGAATGGTCGCGATCAAGTACTCGACGAGACATGATGATGAAGTGTTCAAGTTTTTGGAACACCGCGCAGTGTTGCCCCGTGAGCGCTTCGTCAAGGTCACCATTCTTGCTCGCCACCGGCAGTTTCTCGTCTCGCCCTTGCGATCCGGCTCGACCGGAGTCCGACTCCGAACGACCGAACCACTTGGAAATCCGAATGTTTCCGTGCCGCGCAGGAGCAGTTCGCCGCCGCCGTGAGCATCGCAACGTTGACCGCGTGTGTCATCGCGAAGGTGATGATTTGCCGAATGGCTGGTGGGTTCGCCTCCATCGGCTATAAAAACGGTACTCTACCCCTCTCCCGCGACCGGACGATTGAACGGATGGCCCGCAACGAGCAACTGATTCGTCAACACAAACTACTTCAACTCCTCGAGATTTCTCGATTCGGACGGACGCTCGATGAATTGCGAGGCGACCTGGTGGCCGATCTCGGCTTAACCAAACTGCACGAGCGGACGGTTCGTCGCGACCTCGAGGCGCTGCAGGCGGCAGGCTTCGACATTCAATCGGAAACGGTTCAACGAGGACGCGTCTTCAAACTCGGTCAAAACACCACCGACGTTCACGAGATCGGCATCTCCGCCACCGAATTGATCGCATTGTCGATCGGGCGTGAGCTGCTGTATCCGTTGATGGGAACCCAGTACTGGCGTGGGATCGAAACGTTCTGGAACAAAATCCAAGAATCCGTTCCGAACGGCGTATTCGATCACTACGCACGCTACCGAGCCGCACTCCACGTGTTCGGCGCACCGCACAAATCGTACGAGCGACAGGAAGGAATGCTCAAAACGATCAACCGAGCCATCCTCGAACACCGACTTGTCGAGATCGAATACCAGTCGATCGGCAAACCCGCGTCGCATCGAAAGATCGAGCCGTATGGGCTGGCGGTCTACCAGAGCAGCATTTACGTCGTCGCAGCACTCCCGGAAATCACCGAGAGCGAACAGAGACTACGGAACTGGAAGCTTGACCGTTTTCAGCACGCGACGCTGCTTGACGAGTACTTTAAGCCCGATGCGGAAATCGACCTGGCAAAGTATCTCGGCAGCAGTATCGGAATCTTCTCGGGCGATTCACCGACACTGGTGAAGGTTCGGCTCGGAAAACGAAGCGCCGCCTATCTCAGCGAAGACCCTTGGCATCCGGATCAGTCGCTCGATGAGGACACCGAGGGGAGGTTCATTCTGACGGTGCCCGCGGCGCATCCCCGCGAGTTGCTTCCAAAAGTGCTGTCACTCGGTGCCGATGCCGAAGTCATTGAACCGGCTGAATTCCGCGAAACCGTCGCCTCCGCCGTCGCGGAGATGGCCAACAGCTACGCGGTCAGCACAAGCTAGGCGCGCCGCGAAACTCGGTGAGCAGCAATACGTGGGAAAACGGCAACTCATCAAATCGCAACATCAACAAAAACTCTCTCTCTTGCGATCAACTAATCAACCACACTCTGCGCATCCGCCCTGTTTTGCACAAGCATTTTGCAATGCGGAGATCACCTGTCCGGTCAACCGATCACATGCGGTCCGTCGCCAATCCTCACCACTTCGCTCGTTAATCGACTTGCGGAATTCAATGAGAATCTTCTCAATGAGATGACTTTCAGCCAGATCTAGAATCTGTAGTCCGGTCGTGCACGTGAAACTCGGGATTGCTGGTACGGCGCGGGTGCGCGTTTCCAATCGCTCCTTTGTAACATCGACCGGCTTTCCGTCATCGCCTTCCACGGTTTCCGTGTAAGGCACCATCACCTCATAGGACTCTTCCACAAGAGGAACGTCTAACTTCTCTTCGCAGAGGATCTTGCACAACCAATGAAACGCGATCGACAAGTCGATTCGCGAACGCACATCCGTTGGAAGCCGCTCCCGATCCTTACCCGCGAAGCTCGCCAGCTTCTCAAACGCATCTTTCGCCGTATGCTCGTCACGCAAATCGAGGGAAATGAGTCCGGAGAACATTAGGGAAACGGCTCTCGGATTTGATTCTTGAGCCTCGGATTTCCCCTGCGTTACCAGTTCACCGAACTTCTCGAATCTAGAAAGCGCCACTTCCATTTTGCGTCTGCGATCATCAGTGCGATCAACATCGACCAGTTTCACCGCCCGTGATAGCTCCGCCAAGGCAGCGAATCGCTCATATTCAATCCTCCAGCAGTCTTCTCCAGAACCATCACACATGTTGCTAAGTCTGCTGCTAGCTTTTTCAAGCTCCAACAAGTTTTCCGACTGCCAAGCTGCTTCCGCAAGGAGACTGAATAGAAGTGGTCCAATCTGCTTGATCACATCAATCGATTGGACGGCATCCTTCTCCGCGGTCGGTTCGAGTGGCGTCCTTTTGATGAAATCATCGTACGTGTCTTCCGCCCTTTTCGCATAGCTCAATGCATCTTTTGGTGAATGTCGTTGGTAAAGATAGCTCTGTCCAACTCCGATCTCCGTGAGTAGTTTGTTGGCCGTGACGTTACTGTCCAAAAGGCGCACTTTGAAGGTCTGAATCTGCTCAATCGACGCGCTGATCGCGGAGTCTGTCTTCGAGCTGATCTCCAACCTCAGTTCATCTCCTTTTTCCTCGAAGTCCTTTGACTTCGAATCAAAGTCCCGTATTTTGTCATCAAATTCTGAATCAACTTCAGCAATCTTCTTATCAAAATCCGTAATCTGCTTTTCAACT
>JBCBLJ010000956.1:0-2942 GCA_038520195.1 Planctomycetota bacterium | reverse complement strand
GACAAGCGCATTCCGGAGGATCTCGCTACGATCTGCCTCAAGGCGATGTCGAAGGAACCGAACTCCCGCTTCACATCGGCGCGCGAGATGTCCGACGACTTGCGCCGATTCGCGAACGGAGAACCGATCCTGGCTCGTAAATCGAGTGCGGCGCGAAGGGTCTACCAATTTGGAAAACGTCAACCCGCGCTGACGGTAACGATCATCGCGGCCGTCACGGCGGTCGCCGCAACCGCCTGGTTGGGCTTTCGCGGTGTCTCGGATCAGCGAGATCTGTACCGCCAAGAACGGGACCGTGCGAATCAGGAACTGTATCAATCGCTGTTGGCGCAGTCCGAAATCAAGCTCCGCGAAAGCGAGAGCGGTTGGTTCCAGGAATGCCTTGCGCTGCTGGAGCGTGCCGCCGCTATCCGCCCACCGACCCAGGATGTCCGGCGGCACCGTGAATTGACCATCGAAGTCTTGGCAAGCGAGGTCCCAAGGTTCGAGGCGCTCGACAGCCTGACGCTTCATCCACCCGCCTCGATGGTTGCGGCGTCACCTGACGGTCGATGGTTGGCTGTCTGCCAACCGGTTCCATCCGAATCGAAATCGAATGATCGGATTCTTTTGTATGATGCGAATCTTGCGCGTTCACCCACGAAGATCCGGCAACCGTCGGGCGTCTGCGGACAACTTCTCTTTGGACCAGACGGTCAAGGTCTCTACGCAACGTTTGGCGAAACGCTGTATTGCTGGCAGCTCGACGCTGCCGAAGAAAGTGATGGCGGTGTGCCGATTGCATCGATTCCACTTGGAAGTACGCCGAATTGTGTCGCCGTCTCCGACACGGGAAGCATCGTCGAGTCAGGGGACGGGAACATTCGTGTCTGGACGGAGGCACGACCAGGTGAATGGACAATCGACCGCTCCATCGAAACAGGTAGTGCGGGCGTACGGCATTTGCAGTTTCAGGGGGCATCGCGCGTCGTCGCGGCTCTCGACAATGCACTGCTCGCCGCCTACTCGCTCGACACGGGCGACGAACTTCATCGTTTCCGACACTTGCACCCGATGACCGAGATCATCAGCCACAGTTCGCGGGTGTTCTTTCTTGATGGCGTGTCCAACCGGGTCCATTGTCTGAGGGCGTTCACGCGAGAGACCAAATCGGCCATCCAAAACACTCGAATCGCAAAGCTTGCGTTGGTCGGCGACCGAATGATTGCGGCGACGCGACGCGGTCGTCTGCTTCATGTGAACACGTCGGTCGAACCTCTGGAGATTGCGTCGTCGGTGATGGGCCCCGACCAAATCGTGGATGTCGTCGGCACGAGGGACCATTTGTACTGCGCCTACGCGGACGGCAGCCTCATCCGCTGGGGTTTCACGGACTCACAATACGTCGCCGGACAGCCCCAGATGAGCCAACCGCTCAGTGTTGATTCGGAGGGCAACTTTTGGTCGTCATCCTTGCGAACCAACGCCTCCGCGACGGACTCGCGGGTTAGTTTTCGGCTTGCGTCCGTGGCTTGCTGCGATGTTTCGAAGAGGGTCCGAGTCTTTGCTCGCGACACGACGCTGTTCACGCTCGACCCGCGAGGTGTGCGGCAACAGAAACGTGTTGCCTCCGACGCGATTGAGTTTCTCGGTGTCTTTCCGGACGGTCGACGCGCCGCGGTTGTTTCAGGACGCACGCTATCCATTATCCGTCTGAGTGATTTCGCCTGTCTCGCCGAAAGCCGACTCGACGCCGATTGCACGGGTTTGGGTTGTTCGAACGATCGGGTCATCGTTGGTCACCCAAATCAGATCGTCGCGTATGCCGCGACGGAGATGGGGGAGAACACGGACGATCTCTCGCTCGTTGTCGAGTTTCATTCGGATTGCGACGCCTCGCGCACACGACTGACGGTTTCCGGTGACCTCGTGCTCTACACCGCATCGGATTCAGCGGTGCAGGCCCGCGACGTTCAAACCTGGGAACCCAGGTTTAGCATCAAGACCAATGGTGAACCGCTGACGGATATCCGCGGGCTGCCCGATGGAGAAGGATTGTTTGGTCTTGATCGCGGAGGCGCGGTCCATCTCTGGGCCAGCGACGGTGCACCGCAATCACAGTTTGGTGCCCGCCCGGATGCCGTCGGAATCGGAGTGGACCCCCGCGGAGAATTCGTTGTCATCGCGACACCGGAGCAGATTCTGTTATACGACGCGTCCAGCGGAAACTATCTGGGGCTGTTTGTTGACTGTTATGGAATCGTCCCGGGCGCGATCGAGTTTGAGCACGACGGAAACGCATTGTGGCTCGCGAATCAGCGTTACGATCGCGAGGAACTTGTCGCTTGTCGAGAGAATGGAACGAATCCGGATCACTACGAAGTCTTGATTCCCGCGAGCGAGATCCTCCTTCAATACGGCTGCGCTGTCAGTCGCGACGGCAAGTGGCATGCGCGAGGGGGCACTCGGGGTTCGTTTATGTTCGCGATCGGAATGACCTGGATCAGGTCACGATCCTCGGCGACGGCGGCTTCGGTGATATCTGGTGTTTAGAGTTCAGTGCGGACGGTGAATCGCTTTTGGTCGGGACGGATGATGCCTCGGGCGCAGGGATGATCGCTGTTTTCGAGACGGGATCTTGGGAGATGCGTTCGCAAATCTCGTTCTCCAACAAACTCATCGCGGATCTCTGCTATCACCCGAGCGCAAACGTGTTCGCGGTCAGCAGCTACGACGGAGCCATCGCTCTGCTTCGTCGCGACGGACAGCTCGTTCAATCGTTACGGGGTGCCGGTACTCCGTCGATGGATCTCACGTTCAGTAGGGACGGCCAGTTCCTGGCTGCGGTTCATGCGACGTCCGGGGCCTCGGTCTGGGAGTTGGACGGCGAGGGGGATTCCATCTCGGCATCCCTTCGTCACCGGATCAACGATGACGGTGAAAACCTGTGGGGTTTTTCACCG
>JBCBLJ010001138.1:0-1948 GCA_038520195.1 Planctomycetota bacterium | reverse complement strand
TACGTCACGGCCATGTCGATCAGGCTCTTCGTCATACCAAACGCTTGACTCGTCGACGCAGATAGGGGACGACAACCGACTCGAACCAGGGGTTCTTCTTCAGCCAGCGATTGTTTCGAGGACTCGGGTGCGGCAGTGGAAGGTTGTCAGGGATATAGTCTTCCCACTCCTCAACCGTTCTTGTCAGTGAAGACTTGCGGCGATCGCCCAGTCGGGACTTTTGCGCGTACTGACCAATCAAGAGGGTAAATCGAATGCCGTTGAGTTGCCTGAGCAGTGATTCGTGCCAGAGTTCGGCGCATTCGGAACGCGGGGGCAAATCGCCCGACGTGCCAGTGCCGGGATAGCAGAAGCCCATTGGCACCAGCGCAATTTTGCCATCGTCATAGAAGTCTTCTGGTGTGATGCCCATCCATTCGCGGAGTCGATCGCCGCTTGCGTCATTCCAGGGAACGCCCGTTTCGTGAACTCGAATGCCGGGCGCTTGCCCGATGATCAGAATTGTCGCGGTTGTACTCGCCGCAACAATCGGTCTCGGCCCACAGGGCAAATCGGCGACGCACTCCCTGCAATTCCGGATTTGTGTCAGCAGTTGACTAAGGGTTTCGCTCATCAGTCCCCCACGAAGACTTGATGCCGAGCTTTGCCATGCGACTGCGCAAGGTGCTAGGGTTTAGATCGAGGATCTTTGCTGCTCCATTTGGTCCACCGACGACTCCGTTCGAGTGCGTCAGAACGAGCCGTATGTGCTCGGCTTCCACTTCGGCGAGTGAGCGGGTCGCATCGTCACCGCGCTTTCGCTTGCGGCTCAGAGCAATCCCTTCGGGCAACACGAGTGAATCGCCAGTTGTCAGAATCATGGCTCTTTCAACCACGTTCTCCAGTTCGCGAACGTTGCCCGGCCAGTTGTAGCTTTCGAGTGAGGCGAGAACGCCGCGGGGTACATTCTCCACCTCCTTTCCAAGTCGCCCCGAAAGCTTCCTCAAGAAACAGCGTACGAGTGTTGGAATATCTTCTTTCCGCTCGCGCAACGGTGGAATCTGAATCGGGAAGACGTTGAGCCGGTAGTAAAGGTCTTCACGGAATTCGCCGTCTTCTGACATCTCCAACAGGTCGCGGTTGGTCGCGGCGACGACTCGGGTGTCAACGCGGATCGTCTCGGTGCCGCCGACCCGTTCCAGTTCCTGTTCCTGAAGGACCCTTAGCAATCGTGACTGCGCCGACAGCGGCATCTCGCCGATTTCGTCCAGAAAAATGGTGCCCCCATCGGCTAGTTCAAAGCGGCCTATTCGTTTACCAGTTGCACCCGTGAACGCGCCGGCCTCGTGACCGAACAGTTCACTTTCGAGAAGCGATTCCGGGAGCGCGGCGCAGTTGACTCGGACGAAAGGGCCCGCGCTTCGTTCGCTGTTTCCGTGAATCGCTCGTGCGACGAGCTCCTTACCGGTGCCAGTTTCTCCCAGTACCAGAACCGTGCTGCCTGTCGGAGCAACCATGTCGATGTTTCGCAGAACGCGCCAGATACCGTCGCTTTCGCCGACGATTTCCGACAACTCCGACCGCGATCGCAATTCTTCACGCAAGTAGGCAACTTCCGCTTCCACACGTTCGCGTTCGACCCGCAGTTGATCTTCACGCTCAAGACTGTCGTCAAGTTTGCTAACAGCGCGGCGGCAAACTAGTTCTGCCGTTGCGCGCGCAGCAAAGATGTGAAAGATCGAAAGCTGACGTTCGTCTGCGGTGAGTGGCTCGTCGTGAATGACCGCAAGGTGGCCTACGACATCGCGGTTTTCGTCAGTCAACGGAATAGCGAGGTAGCTGATCGCTCCAAGGTCCTTCAGCAGTTTGTTGCGAGGGAACGCAGCCTGCACGTTATCGCGGTAGTGCTGAATCTCGCCTTCGAGGACTCCTTCGCACGGGGTTGCTTTGAGATCGAATTCGAAGTTCG
>JBCBLJ010000299.1:0-8976 GCA_038520195.1 Planctomycetota bacterium | reverse complement strand
TGGTTGGCCCAGCATGTTTGCTTCGGCCTCGATCCCTCCGACGCCCCAGCCAAGTACTCCCAGCCCGTTGATCATGGTTGTGTGGCTATCTGTGCCGACAAGTGAGTCCGGCATCGCCACCGGTCCGTCAGCGTCTTCGCGAATCGCCACCACCCGCGCCAGGTATTCCAAATTGACTTGATGAACGATGCCGACGTTGGGAGGGACGACGCTAAAGTTATCGAACGCTTGCTGACCCCAACGTAAAAACTCGTAACGCTCACGGTTTCGCTCGAACTCACGTTCGACGTTCCGAGCCAGAGCCGCGTCACTGCCAAAGAAGTCGACTTGAACACTGTGGTCGATCACGAGGTCGACCGGAATCAACGGATTGATCTTGGCCGGGTCACCGCCGATTCGTTGCATCGCCGAACGCATCGCCGCGAGGTCGACGACAGCGGGGACGCCGGTGAAATCCTGCAGGACGACGCGGTAAGGTTTGAACGGCAACTCCTGTTTGGCGGGCGCCGATGCGTTCCATCCCGCGAGATGGACGACATCCTCTTCCTGGACCGAGAACCCATCGCAGTTCCGTAAGACGGATTCCAACAGGACCCGAATCGAGAACGGCATGCGATCGATTTCGCCAAGCCCGGCGTCCTGGAGTTTGCTCAACCGATAGATGCCGGCTTTCCCGGTACCGGTGTCGAATTGGTCCCGGGCATCGAACGGATCAAAAGTCACGGGGCTCTCGTGGGAGATGTGGAATGGCTGCGCATGCCGAAGTTTAGCGTGTCTGTTTTCCAGTGCCTTCCCCGTGGAGTCTCAAGGTGCTCTGGCGGTTTGTCGGTATTTTCGGTGGCCTCCCCGCGATCCCTTCGGGGACGAGCACCGGGAATTCGATTGGAAATTGCAACATCAGAATTGCCTGATGGGTCAAGGTCACAATCTCACGTCGTGTGAAAATGGGTGGTTTGCGGCCGCTTTTTGGGAACTGAGGATTCTCGTGGTCATCGGGATTGCTCGGCGTCGATAGGAAATCCCGGACCACTATTTCCTCGAGTCTTCAGGATGAGACGCGTCATGCGACTGACCCATGCGATGCGCCGGGCAAAGCGAACCTTTTTTGCCGCCATCTGCGTTCTCGCGTTCGGAGTGTCGGCTTTGGCCCTCGCTCCGACCGTCGACGCCGGCGATTGTGACACCTACATTCCGACCTGCGGCGACGGATTGTGCGACTGCGGCAAGTGTGATTCGCTGCCCATGGCAACGACGAAATCATGCGGCTGCGGCAAGTGTAAGAAGCCATTGCGGCTCAATCTCAAGAATACCGTTGTCTTTAAGACATTGGACACCGTCGCAGGCGGTATCGAGCACGTTCTGGGACTCGACAGCTGTGGGACCGCAGGATGCCGATGTAAAGACGGGGGCTGTGACGCGGGATGCGACAGTGGTTGCCAAATGATGCCGATGCAGATTTCGCCTCCGATGGCGGCACCCATTCAAATGGTGCCCAGTGTCCCGAAGACGGTTCGGCCAATGACTCCGACGCCGGCACCGATTCTGGTTCAGCCACGTTCGACGCCCCGAACGGCACCACGGTCGCTGCCGACCGTCCCGCCGCTGGATTCGGAGACACCGCCGGAGCCCGAGATGACCGCGCCGCGAATCATTGAACCGGAGCCTGAGTCGCAATCGGATATCGATGCCGCTCCGCCGCTCACACCGATTCCTCGCGAGACGCCGCTTCCCGAGCCACAGACTCAGCCTCGTAACGCCACCGATTCGATCGGCGAACTGCAGCCCGCCCCAGTAGCTGAAACGCCGCCGGTGCAGCCGGAACCCGATGCGACACCGGGTCTGAACATGCCAGCGCCCGATGCCGTCGAGGTTCCGCCATCGCAAATCCAACCCTTCGAGACTCGACCGCGCGAGATGCGTCCTCGCGAACCGCAACCGCGGGAAGCGCAACCCCGTGAGACTCAGCCGCGTACTCGCCCACGAATGTCGGACCCCAACGATATCTTCAACGACCTGCCGGAGACGCCGAATCCGCGTCCTCGCGAGCCACGTCCGCGGGAACCCCAACCCAACACCGCCCCTGGCGACGGGTCCATCTTCGACATGCTCGACGACCCGTTTGGTGATTCGGCTCGCTTGCGTCGTCCGACGACGGTTCGTCCGGCGTCGCACGGGGTTCGATCGAGTCAACGTCGTACCTACCAACCGGTCTACCCGCGTGTCGGCGGCTCGCGACTACCCGCCGCACAACCGATCGGAACCGGGCTTCGACCCGCGACCACGGTCGACCGACTGCGACCGGTGAATCACCTCGAGCCCGTGCAGCGACCGGCGCCGCCGGTGCAGAAGCGAGTCCTCGCGCCGTATCGCCAGTCGCGCTCGTAATTCGCTGCGAGCGTTCGACTACCGCGCCCGACGATCGGTGCCATCCTTCCAAGGTTGGCACCGATTTTGTTTGGAGCGACTCCTTCTTGTAGAATAGGGAATCCCCGCCGATTACGGTCCCCCGCCTTTCAAGATCCCCGCCCCACTCAACGAGTCGACCGATGTCAATACGAACGGGACGCCGAAGTTTTCTACACTCCGCCGGCGTCTCCATCACCTTGCCGGCGTTGGCTTCGCTTCCCACTCGCGCGAAGGCCGAGTCATCCGCGGTGACCGCGCCCCAGCGGATGGTTTGCATCGGGAACATGCTCGGGTTCTACCCAAAAGCGTTTTGGCCGCGCCACGTCGCCGGCGATCGACCGGCTGAAAAGAAACCGAGCGAGGCCGTTTCGACTGAAACGCCCTACCTCTCCAAGACGCTCCGGTCGCTCGAGCCGCACGACGGCGGTTTGACCGTCATCGGCGGACTCGACCATGGACTCAAAGGGGGACACTTCGCCATCCATGGGTTCCTCTCCGGCGTGCATCACAGCGAATCCAAGGCGATGCCCGACGGAAACATTTCGGTCGACCAATTCGCGGCCGAATGGGTCGGCGGTCGCACACGCTTTGCTTCTCTGACCGTCGGCAGTGATAGCGGAATCCATGGCGGGTGCCGCATGTCCTGGACTCGCGCAGGCAATCGCGTCCCTCCGATCACGGGCCCGCGTGAATTGTTCGAGAAGCTATTTGTCGGGGTGGCCCAAGCGGACAAGCAGAAAGCAGCCGACCGCTTTCGACTCCGCGAATCGATTCTCGACGCCGTGACCGGTGACGCCCGCGACGTTTCCAAGAGGCTCAACGCTCGCGACAAACAGAAACTCGATGAGTACCTGTCATCGATTCGCGAAGTCGAACTGCGGCTAAGCAACCGAAAGCGTTGGGTCGATATCGAGAAGCCGCCGGCACCATTCGAACGGCCGACGAACACGAACATGGTCGATGACCTACCGCTGCTATATGACTTAATCGCGATCGCACTGCAGACGGATTCCACTCGCATCGCGACGCTGGAGGTCGGCGGCGACTTTGAGGCCCGAGAATTTGGCTACCGCAGCGGTTACCACGGTCTTTCACATCACGGCCAACGTCCGGATGCGATCGAAGCGCTGATCAAGATCGAATCCTATCAGGTGGAACAGTTCTCGCGGTTCCTCACCAAGCTTCGGGAAACCGAGGTCGGAGAAGCCAATCTGCTCGAACACACGACGGTGCTGTTCGGCAGCGGGATGGGCGACGCCAACAAACACACCAACAGTGATTTGCCGATCGTGCTCGCCGGAGGCGGATTCAAGCATCGAGGCGCGTTGTGGTTTGATCGCGACGATTCGCATCGCCCGCCGCTCACCAACCTTTACCTTTCGATGTTGCAGCGGTTCGGAATGCAAACCGATCGTTTCGCCACGAGCACCGGGACGCTCCGCGGCTTGGAGCCTTTGGCATGAGCCGATTCGCGGCTTTCGCTTTGGTTTTCGTCGCATCGAGCGTCACTTCGATGCGGGCGGAGGCTCAGTCGCCGACGCAGTTTCTGAAAGAGTTTTGCATCGATTGCCACCGCGGCGACGATCCCGGTGGCGACCGCGACCTGGCTTCGCTGGATTTGAAGACCGCCGATCAAGAAACGCTGATCCTCACCCAGGACGTGATCGATCAACTGACTCTTGGCGCAATGCCGCCCGATGACGCCGAGGCCCAGCCAACGAGTGGACAGCGCGGTCAAGCGATCAAGCAACTGACGGAAACGCTCGCAACACTCCGTGCCCGTTCGAAAAGCACCGGTGGGCAAACGGTTCTTCGCCGTCTGACCCGCGCCGAATACCGGTCGACGGTCAGCGATCTGCTCGGTCTCGACCTTTCGATGTTCGATCCGACGATCCGTTTTCCCCGCGATGAGACCGTCGAACACCTCGATAACGTCGGAGATGCGCTGGTCACGTCGGCGTTTTTGCTGGAACAGTATTTTGATGCCGCCGATGCGGTCATTGAAAAGACTCTGCGAAGACGCGAACAACCCGAAGAACGCGAGTGGACGTTCAATGGTGATTTTCATCAGCAGCCCGAGTTGAGTGCCGCGCACCGCGACGCCTTTGATTATCGGTACATGTGCCTCTATGACTGCCCATTAGCGGATAAGCCCGAGGGAGCTTATGGGCCGCTCGAGGAGATGCATGAGGGGGTGCATGCCGACGGTATCTACCGAATTCGCGTTCTCGCCCAGTCGTTGCATCGCGACACGCCATACACCGCCGCCGAACTTCGAATCAACCTCGACGAAAAGTTTCGCTTGGGAATCCGTCCCGGCGATGTTCGCGTAGGCAGCATGCACAATGTGCAACCGATCCAGCCGCTGCTGGGTGAAGCAGTGATCGAAGACGGTGAACCGCAATGGTACGAGTTTCAAGTGCCGCTTGATCGAGGGCTGTCGCCTCGGTTCACGTTTGAGAACGGCATGGAGGGCATGCGTCCGCTGCACAATCGTCTCTTCAAACGCTACCGCGAAACCCTGCCCAAAAAAGTCCAGGGTTACAAAGGGATTTTCAACTGTCGCCGCGCGATGCTGCACCACGGCAAAGTTCCGCAAATCCGCATCCACGAGATCACGATTCGCGGGCCGATTTTCGAGCAGTGGCCGTCCGATCGAATTCGTAGTGTGCTTCCCGATGGAGACTTTCGCGAGGAGGACGCCCGATCGCTGGTCGCGCGATTCGCTTCAAGAGCGTATCGTCGTCCGACTCACCCTGCGGAACTCGATCGTTTGATGGCGGTTTACCAACGGCGTCTCGAACAGGGGCAAGAATCGTTTGGGGCTTTCAAAGACACGCTCAAGGTCGTGCTGTGCTCGCCGTCATTTTTGTACCTCCAGCCCGACTGCCCCGACGGCAGTGAGCAACTCTCGCCGCACGCTTTGGCGAACCGACTGTCCTATTTCCTAACCGGCTCGATGCCCGACGAGGAACTGCGACAGCTGACCGATGAAGGGAAGTTGAAGGGGGACGCGTTGGTCGAGCAGGCGCGTCGTCTCCTTCGGTCCGAGGATTCGGACACCTTCGTTGGGCGTTTCTTGGACGCTTGGTTGAATCTTCGCGAGTTGGGGGCCATGCCGCCGGATCGCGCCGATTTTTGGCCGTTTTATGCCGACGGACTGCAAGCGGAGATGAAGCGCGAGAGCGAGTTGTTCTTGCGTCATCTGATCGACGAGAACCTTCCCGTAAGCGAATGGCTTTCTGCGGACTACTCTTTCCTCAATCGTGACCTCGCACGCCTTTATGGCTGCGAATCGTTGGTGCCAGCCGACGGGGCCGAGCGTTTTCGACGAGTCACCTTCGCCGACAAGCGGCGCGGCGGGTTGCTCGGTCAAGCCAGCGTGCTGACGGTTTCGGCCAATGGAATTGAGACCTCGCCGGTCGTGCGCGGGGTGTGGATGCTGGAGAACGTGCTTGGTACACCACCGGCTCCACCTCCCGATGACGTCCCCGCGATTGACCCGGATGTCCGCGGCGCGAAGTCGATCCGCGACTTGCTCAAAAAGCATCGTCAGTCAGAGGCCTGCAACGAATGTCACCGGAAGATTGATCCGCTCGGCTTCGCGCTGGAGAGTTTCGATCCGATCGGACGTTTGCGAAGCAAGTATCGCGATCGGGTGGCGATCGACACCTCGGGAAAGCTGCCCGGCGGAGACGCTTTCGACGATGTCGTCGGGCTCAAGAAAATACTGATCGAACAACGCATGTTCTTCGTTCGATCGTTCGCCAGAAAACTGTTCGAATACGCGCTCGGTCGCCGTGCCGAAGCGTCGGACCGCCCGACCATCGACGGCATTCTTGATGCGTGCGGTGGCGAGGACGCGCTCACACAGGATGTGATCGAACAACTGGTCAGCTCCGCAGCGTTTCGTCGACGATAGCGATTCCAGCGGTCATCGGGAGCGGTGCGTTTTATGTCGCGCGCGAAGAGTCCGCCAACGTCGTCAATCGAGCAGCTATTCTGAACGAAGCTCACTTGTCTCGTTCATTTCAGGATTCAGTCCGTGCAGTCCCTTCGCGCGTGGGTCGTCGTCTTGACTTTCGCCTCCTTTTGGTGGGCGACCGAGTCTTGTGCGCAGTTTGGGCAGCCCGCTCCCATTCCGGCGCCAACCGAGATCGAGAAGTTTGAGTATCTCGCGCAGGAATTCGAGTTTCTTGGTGGTGCCAAAGATCAACCGCTCACGAAAGTGACGTACGCCACGCTCGCCGCTCAGGCTGTCCAGAGAGCAAACTCGATCGCGAAACCGAAACGCTATCAACCCTCAATGGTCTCAAGGCTGATCCTCGCTAACGCCACCGCGGAAACGCCCTCCGTCCCGTTCGAACGATTTGACGTCAACGGCGACGGCGAGATCGATTTCTACACCGAGTACATTCTCTTTCCCGCCGACACCCACTGGACTTTCGCCGACATCGACGTCGATGCCGACGGTACGCACACCCGTGGCGAGTTCCTGCGGTATCTGGAGCTTCAGAGCGGACCAAGGCATTTCGAAGACCCGACTCCCGCTTGGCCGTTTACCAAGGAACGTTGGCTTCACATCTTTCGTCTTCGCGATCTCAATCAAGATGATCAGGTCACGTGGGCTGAGCAACGAAGCTTGAACAAGTCGCATCGTGGTTGGGGGGCGGAAGTCTACTTCTCGGCGACCGACAAGGACTTCAATCGTGTGATTTCGCGAAAGGAGTTTCTCTCGGTCGCCGAAACCGACGAGGAGTTCGCAGCCTTCTTGACAGCCGTCTTTGATCTCCGTGACCTTAATTCCGACGGTCGACTCTCGCTGACCGAATGGATCGCCACCGACGAGAACCAAACGAGAAGTTTCGTCCAACTCGATGCCAATGACGATCGGCGAATCACGCCGGACGAAATGCAGGGAATCAGTTGGACGTCCGGGAAAAATCCCAAGACGGACCGGCTTCACTTTCGGCGTCTCGATCGCAACGGCGATGGCGAGATCTCGTTCGAAGAGAATTGTAATTTCCCGCGGATCCATCGTGAAATCGCGTTCAACGCGATGGACCATCTCAACATCGACAACCAGATTGATCGCGAAGAATGGGACGCCGTGAAAACTGAGTATCTGGCGATTCAATCGAGAAAGCTCATCAAAGCCCAGCCCAAGTCCTGGTACGCCCAATACTGGTTCCCTGGCATCTTTAACGTGATTTCATTTGAGGATTTGGACGGCGACAAGAATAATGAAGTCTCCTGGAGGGAGTTCCATTCCTTCGGGCGTTCATTCATTGGTTCGGACGCAGCGGTGTCCAGGTAGGGTTAAATGTTCGGAATTGAGATGCAGCGGGCTCCGATGGGGGGCTCCCGGCGAGACGCGAACCTCGTTCTGGCGTTCTGCTTTGTTTTCGCCCTTTCGTGCTGTGGAAAAGTCGAGGCGGCGATCTCGTTTGGTTTCGCCTTGGATGAGAATCCACCTGGCTTACCCCTCACCACCGACTTCGTGGTCAGTGTCAACCAGACGGTGCGGATCTCGGTGCATGCGATCGAATCGGGCGGGGACACCCGTCTGACCGACAGTGGGCTGATTTCGGCGGGCTTTCAAGCCAACTTCAACAATGAGTTTGGCATGGTCACGGGGGCTCAAATCGACATGAGCAATTTCAGCGGGCCGGTGGTGATCGACAACGCCGGCGGCAACGTCTCGATGAGCGGCGGCGCCAACCTTTTCAACGCGATTCGGCCGGGCGAAGGCATTGGGTCGACGCGCATCGGCTTTTTCGATTACGAGTTCAGCTCACCCGGCGTGACCACCTTCACACTGGTGGACCCCGACGGAGCGCTTGCGAATAACGTCTTGGATGACGCACCGGCCTTCACGGATCTCGACCCCGAGTTGTTCGCGGTCAGTCAGTCGTTCACCTTCACCGCGATCCCGGAGCCAAGTTCGGCGGGCATGCTCCTGGTCGTCGCTGGCTTCTCCGTCGCCAAACGCCGTCGTCGAGGATTAATTGATTCCCGCAGCACTAGCTTTGGATCGGTGCCTAATCGATGACAATGAAATTGGAGCGTTGTACGCGATGACTCGGTCCGGCTTCGTCTGGGAAAACGGGCGATGTCGATCCTTATTCATTCAGCTCATCGGATTCGATGATGCCGTCGCGCAGGCGGATGACGCGTTTGGCGCGAGCGGCGACCTCGTCTTCGTGCGTGATCATCACAATCGTCTTCCCGGCGTTGTTCAGGGACTCGAAGAGCTCCAGCACTTCGTCGGTGGTTTTTGAGTCGAGGTTGCCGGTCGCTTCGTCAGCCAGAATGAAATATGGGTCGTTCACCAAACTTCGCGCGATCGCCACGCGCTGCTGTTGCCCGCCGGAGAGTTCTGTCGGTCGGTGATAGATTCGTGTGCCAAGGCCAACCATCTCCGCCAACTCGCGGCACTTTGCGTTGGCGTCTTTGCCGATGAGTCCCTGGTATTGCAACGGCACCTTGATGTTTTCCAGAACGTTCAACTGTTGGAGAAGATTGTACGACTGAAAGACGAACCCGATCCGCCTGCCTCGGATGCGAGAG
>JBCBLJ010000175.1:0-11957 GCA_038520195.1 Planctomycetota bacterium | reverse complement strand
TCAATCTCGGGAAGGCCATGACACCACCGCGATCGCGCGGGCCTTGAAAGACATCGCGATAGGCATTCCTAACTTCTTTCCAGGCGTGCTTGCTTGCCACCGCAGTGGGCATCGCTATCCGTTCGAACATGCCAACGCGACGCACTAGGAAATCACCTAGACCGGGCGATCTCATTGTTCGCAGCGGCAACGGTAACTTGAGTGACTCAGGGTCCGCTCCCTCGACGGGCGGATAGAAGCCAAACGTGTTCATCAGAACGATCGCTCGGAATCGCTCCGGGTTTCGAGCCGCAACAGTCAATCCTATCGGGCCGCCCCAATCCTGAACGACCAACGTGATATTGCTGAGGTCGAGTGAAATCACCAACTGCTGCAGATTCGCGACATGGTTCTCAAGCGAGTAGTCGGCTTCCACGGATGGCTTGTCCGAAAGCCCAAAACCGATGTGGTCAGGCGATATGACTCGATGTTCCTTCGATATCTCCGAGATGAAGTTGCGGTAAAGGAACGACCAAGTTGGGTTGCCGTGCAACATGAGAACCGGGTGTCCTGTCCCCTCGTCAACGTAGTGCATCGCGCCCATTGGAGTCACCAAGAATCGGTTCTCGAACGGATACGCATCTTCGATGCCCAACCTCCGCACCGTCTCGCGCGCCTGTTTTTGCCGCGCTGATTGCGTGGATTTGTCGACCGATTCTTCCATGGTTCGATTTCCGATTGGCTAGGGAAAATCCGAGTCTTGATATCGCACCGCGCTGCGGAAACATTTCGAACGTGGCGTCAGAGGTCCAACGCATCCGCCAGCAGCGGGACGACCGGTAACATGCGAGCCGAGGCCACCGCCGCACGATTCCACCGTGGCCACCCGGATTTAAATATGACCAGTCGTCTTGGACTTCCGCCAAAATTTTTTAGCTCAGCACCCTGGAAAAAACCACTTCCAAAAAACTCTTGAATGCGACCGTGTCCTGCTGTGCTTTGGCACGGACCAAGGCCCCTTGCCATGCGTTATAGATGAATGCTGAGAGCGTCTCGATGTCTTCCCCATCAGCGATCTCGCCTGCACCCCGAGCCTCGTAGAGACACGCGGTAAACCGTGATTGAAGCCGATCGAAGGCATCTTGCAACACAAGACGTAATTCCGGCGTGTGGTTGGCCAACTCCTGAGTCAGGTTGCCGACCAAGCATCCGCAATCAACCTGAATTCCCGTATCGTCTTCTGTCCAGTCGTCGAACAACTGGCGAAGTCTGAAGAGTGGTGTTCCCTCACCTTGGAGAAGCTTCTCATCGAGAAACGCCCCCAATCGGTCCGCGTACCGACGAATAATCTCGACCGCGAACGCCTCCTTGCTATCGAAGTGATTGTAGAACGATCCCTTGGGGACACCGCTCTTTGTCGCAATCTCTTGGACGCCCGTCGCGGCGAATCCCTGCTTTGCAAACAACTCCCAGCCAGCCTTCAAGATCGCTTCTTTGTTGTTTTGGTGCCGCATACCCAATCCAAAGTGACCAGTCGTTTTATTATTGGGCCGGAATTTGCCTGAGTCAACCCGCACTTCACCAGTCCAGATTCATCTCGCTCAACGTTTCACGAATTTCACGCCGTGGCCACCACAGGCTGCGAAGAGGCTTTCGCCACCGGGAGCAAAACACATGTTTGGTACACGACTCACATCGGGTGATGGCTCGAGCACTGCGAGTTCGCGGTAATCATAGGCGTCAAGAAGTAGGATGGAGCTGCTGGAGATCGCGATCGCCAAGAGAGTACCGTCTTGGCTGAACGCCACGCCGCCGGGATTACTCGCGTCTCTTCGATCAATCGTCTTCTGCAGCTCCCAGTCGCCGGTCCGGTAGATATCGACCCGGTCAGTCATGGCCACCACCAATCGCTTTCCGTCGGGTGCAAAATGCGGGCGAGCGTGGTGAGGCGATAGAAGATCTAACACGCGTTTTCCATCATTCGTTCGCCACACGAACAACTGGGCCCATCCAGTTCCCCACCGCGGCCCATTTTCCGCTCGGGCTCTCCGTGGTTCCAAATGGATTGAAGGGTGCAATCAATCGCAATGAACCCGCAGGTGACTCAACCGCGATTTTCACGACCGGTTGGCACGCGGTGATCGCGAAAACGCAGCCATCCGCACTTCGCCCTGAATGACCGGAAAAGTCTTTGAAAGATCGAATCAACGCAGTTTCTTCGTTCGAAACCCGAAATGCGTACTTTGATTCGCCGGCATCTTGACGCGGAAGAACGTCGCGAAACCGGTCTGCCGACGGAGCCTGCGCGGGTGGTGTCCGGCAATGCGATCGCCGACGGGTAGCGACGGCCGCCCCAAGGACTCGTGGGGAGGTTTGCGATGATCTCGACTACATCAAATGGCCGACGCTTCCTCTCAGCTGAATGCGTTAATCGGACTCAGGTCCTATCACTCACGCAGAATGGTCAGCGGCTCCGTCCAGTTCAAAGCACGGCCTTCTTCAGCACGACTGTGACGAGAGCCACGTTTGCGGTTGGGAGGAAACTGATTTGTGTTCGCGGGAACGATGAAATCACATAGAACAGATGACTATTGAAGCTTCGTCTAGGCGACGGATGACCAAGTAGCCTTACTGAAACTAGGCGGAGGTTCACTTTTTCTCGAAGTGCATTGGCATATGGTTCAAGGCAGCACGAGCCGGCTTTGGCTCGTGTCTTCCTCCCTTCCCCATGGAGATTCCAATGGCCGTGCACAAGTGTTTTGCAGTGTTCTTGCTTGCTACGATGATCGAGCAATCGTGCCTCGCTCAGTCCATTACGTTGCTTTCACCGGCTAACGCTAATACCACCAGTAACGCGGCGGCGCAATCGAATGCAGGCTTCACTGGGTTTGCCTCGTTCGATGAACCTGACGCCGGCGTCAATTTTTCGAATGCCAAAGGTAACTATGCGATCACTGGTTTCCCTGCCGCGGCGGCATCGGTCTCAGCGGAAGGCCGCACCGACTTCCTGCCCACGTCAGTCACGTCGACCGCGAACACACTCGTCAACCTCGCGATCTTTGACCCATCATTTAGTATCGCGTCCGCCGACAACCCGAACAGCGGAGCTCTCGGTCCAACCGCCAACACAGGCGGCACGGCGACGTTCCGAGTCAATGGTCCTCCCGGTGGACTGCTGCCAGGTGAAACACTGGTGCTTCGAGGACAGTTCAGTGTTTCGGTGGCCGCCGGCGGCGGAACAAACACTAGTCTGTGGGTGCTCGGCGGAGGCCCTCCGGCCGTGGCCGCGACACTGACGGGGCCCGGACTGACAGCTTCGGCCTCCAACTCGCCGGGCGGCGCTGGCGCCACGATCACCAACATCTTGACCGGCGACTCCTCCTTCTTCACGCCTAGCGGTAGAAGCGTGACGGGAGAATCCGCTGTCGCCGTTGCACCGGGATCAACGTTTACCGTCTTCACCAATGCGAGTGTGACGCATGGCTCTGATGCGATCTACTTGAACGGCAGTGACGGCACCAGCGGCGTCGCTCAGTGCTCGGTGTCTTACGACGTCTTCGTTCTTCCGGCACCGACTCCCTGATACTTTCATTCTGGCCGCTGAAGCCACGTCCTGAGCGTGGTCATCGGACGTCGAGACGATCGAAGAGAGGACTGGTTGGCGGCATTCGAAGCACTTTCGTTGCCAGCCCGCGAGACGAACGCCGCTGCCAGCCTTACTCCGCCTTACGCCAAGAGCTGCTTCCAGTGCGACGCGAACGACAATGAAGCACTCGGTACGATCGCTCGCTCCCCAGCGAATCCCTAGTTGACTGTGGAAGGCGGTTGACTGTGCGGCTCACCGAATCCACCACGACCATGAGAGACATCATCAACAGACTTTTCGGACTGTTCTAAATCACGCGAAACTCACCGCAACTCGCGGGGCAACTGCCTAGTGCAATCGTCGTCGCCGAAATCCAATCGACATCGTTCCAATCAATAAGGCAAACAGTGAAGATGGCTCGGGGATGGTCGTGATCGAAAAGTTGTCAATGAAGGTCATGGACTGGTCGACGCCGGAAAATCCAGCAAACAGCGTCGTATCGGCAAAGACCCCGTTGTTGTCGTTTGTATTCGCCTGAAATGAAATGGCATTGCCCTGGAAAGTCGTCCCATCCGCGCCGTAGTCGTTGAAGTCAAGCGACCATCCGATCCTTGAGCCGGGTAGCGAATCGAATTGAGCCCGAAGCTCGTACCAGTTCCCAAAGTTCACAAGGTCTCGCGAGAAACGTTGCCCCACACCGGTGCCAGTATTGCCTGTTGACTGGGTGAAGCTGAGACTAAGCTCCGTCGAGGACGAACTCAGACTCGCGGACAGCCTGTCGTTGTTCCACCAGGCAAAACTTCGCGAAAGTACGGCATCTCCGAGCGTGAAAAACGAATTGGACGGAACGTCACCAGGATCCTGAATCTTGAAGAAGGTGGAGATCACGACACTCGTATTGGGTTGTGAAAGGTTGACCGTTTCGCCGATGAAACCAGCGCGGTGACGGCCGCTTACCAAAAGCCCTCCCGAGCCGCCGACACCGCCGTTTTCACTGTGGGTGATGGGGGTGAATTGAAACTGGTTCTGGCCGACGAACTGGTCGAGATCACTCGCGGAATCAAAGTCGACGACCGCTGACGTCGCTTCGGAAGCGAGTAAGAACAAGAACGCAACGAGTAGGCAAAGAGTCTTGGGCATCGTTCTGACTTGGGAGGGAGGTGGAGAGCATCGCATTCTAACTTCCGCGGCGGAGGAATCGTCCGCGCGATCACCAAGAACTTCCTCGATTATTCAGGATTTGACTTCACCGAACCCGAAGGACTCTCCCGCGCCGCAGGCAACCCGGCCACCGATCTCAATCCTCACGAATCATTGCAGCCACATCATGGTCTTCGCTCTTCACCGATAGACTCGCTGTTCCAATCCGATTCTGCGTTTGTTCACCATCGTCCGTCGGCGAAATCGGGGTAGCTCGCAGGGCAGCAAAAGAGATCAATCGGTGTAGAGAGACACGCCTTCTTGAGCAGACCCTTTGAGCGTTAGTTTGTCCTTCGCAACGCCATCGGCCTGCGCGGTAAGTGGCAATGAATCACGGGCACTGGATCGCGATGATCTCATCGACCCACTCGTGTGCCTGCAGTTGGTCGATCAGATTGGACATTTGCATCGAGTGCCGCAATACACGCCAGTGATTGCGAAACCGCTGCAGAAGGCGCTGTTCGTTGTGGTTGAATAATTCGGCGATCACCCGCGTCGCTTCTTCGGGCTCGAGAGCGGGCAGAACCCAGTTTCCGTCCACCACTTTGATTTGGCATTCGTAGAGAATCCCAACAAGACAAGCCGATTGGTTGAGGTCAAGTTCTTGAAAGGTCTCCCGAAGGATTCGCGACAAACCATAGTGCGATGAGGATTGACCATTCACGACAGAAACGCGATCTTGCGGGGAAGCCGAACCATGCAAACGCCCCCGCAGACAAAAAACGGAAGACAAAGTCAGCAAGTCGACTTGGGTCACATCACCCGATCCATCGAGCCGTCTGTTGGCTTCGATGGACGCCCGTGACGAAGCGATTCTAACCAATCAAGCCATGGCACCGGTAACTCCGCGAAAGCAAAAACGCCCACCTGGCGACCGCCATCACTTCCATCGGACTTAGCGAATCGAGTCGGTGACCGTCGCTCGTATCGAGACCTCAGAGGTTGTGTTTCATGCGGCACTTCGTGCCGGCGCAGCAAGCTGTTATTCGGAATGTGAGACATTCAGATCGAGTTAATCATGAGTAAGAGCGCCGCTTCAAAATCGGTATCGTGATTGATTGCCTCTTTTGCCGTGGTCACAAGACATCGCGCGGCATCTTCCGGCTCGCCCGCTTCAAGCAACTGGATCAATTTTTGGCTACCGCCACGAAACAGCTTCAAAGTGTCATCGCGATCTGACACCTTGAGTTGCTGTATCGCTTTGTAGTCCAGGATGCGGGTAATCACGTCATAACCACTGAGTTGTCGCAACTCTGAATAAAAACGCCCACCAAATGTCTGCCCGATGTCGGACATTGTCGTTCTCCGTTTGTCGATTGGTGCTTACCCCACGATACCGCTCCGACAGTACCTTGACCCCGGCTATTTGCGTTCGCTGGTAAACCAAGCGATCAGACGCATCACTTGCGGCCACATATCGAAATGCCATCTCTCCGGACGCGGGATCTGCCAGGATCGATCGTGCGCCGAAGCTTGTCGCAGCCCTTCCCGTGCGCCTCTCAAGATCGCATTAGAATCGCTCGGCGGCGCAGATTCCAGAGATCGGGACGTCCACGCGGAGGGCAACGGCTGAGTGAATCGCGCCAAAGACGCTTCCTTCAAGTTCTTGGTTCTCGGCGTAACTGGCCACGCCGGAGCTGATGGATGCGTTCGCTCAACGCTGCCAAGCGAGATTTCGTGCCGGTGCCGATACGCATCCTGTCGCGAGTTGGGCTTAAGTATGCGCTAGAAGATGTTGATGCACGGCCAGCGTCACCGTGTCGCGGCGATTGCTGTCCGAGCGTCAAAAACGGCGACCCCGCAACGTCGTTTCAGCGTATGGTTCGCCGCAGGCTTTACTCGCGGTAGTAATCGCCAAACTTCTTTGCCAATCGTGGATACCGTGATAAAAGCTCATCGCCATCGAAATCGATTGGGCCATCCAAATCAGGCCAGGGCGTTTGAAAACCAGGGAACTCATTGCCCGTCGCTGCCTCGTACGCAAATTGGCCAGCACCGTATACGGAATCATCTAACGCTTCGACGGTCGCAACATCAACCAGAGAGTCTGGGTCGGTGATTGCATTTGCAAATATCTTGGAGCCCCGCCCGATCAACCAGCTACGAAAATAGTCGAAGGTATCATCCGGTGCCCCATCATGAATGATACATGCAGCTCCCCAAAGGTCTCGTGTTCGTGATTCGGCAAAGTGACGCGATGAAATTTCAGCGAAAGCTAGAATCTCGTCAGCTTCGAGCTTGACAAGGTGATCACACAACGCAGTCGCATCAATCCCACCATCATCATTGACAGTCACACATTCGTCGATGATCGTCCAAAAGTGTTGGTCAGTCATTTGACTCAGACGCCGGTATGTTGAGGTGGCGAACGAAATGCGATCTATCCGGGCACTGGAGGTGCAGGGATAGATCGAGCGTTGAAGTTTGTCACGGACTCTGAGGGCGACGTGACAGGCTCGATTAGAACTCGTCGTACTGATTCAGGCGAGCTGAGTCCACGGGAAATTCGAGACAAGGAAGAAAAGGCTGAGTGACCGCTATTGTCGTCGGCGGCGGTGCCTTTGCACTTTCGGTGGGCCGTAGAGTGTCGTTCGTGTGCCAGTCGTAGAAGCCCTCACCCATCGCTTCATCCCAATGACGCTTTTCCTCGCAACATGTTCCGCCAAATGGGGTCACGCGAGCTCGTGGCTGCACTTTGCCGGCGCTCGACGCTACCTGCATCCGTCACTCCCACTAAGCCTGGGATCCGGGAGTGAAGAGACACGCTTTGAAACCCTATGGCCGAACGCACTTCCGCCGGGCCTCTTGAACATGGAATTTGAGCATCGGCTCATCCGTCCTGAAGCCAAGCCATCTTCCGAGGGTCACCGAGAAACAAAAGCAGACATCGCTCTCCTTCAACAAGATGTCAAATTCTTATTGGTTATGCCGCGAATTTCAGCCATAGCGTTTGTGAAGTTTGCAGTCATACGCAGCCAGCATCGCCAATCGTTCCAAGTAGTCGGTGACGACACAAAACAACTCGCCGCGAGACGCGACCGGGTCTGGTGACCAAGGTACCACGCGATGTTGGCGTCCATCAAGGTAAACGTCAAAAGTGTAGGTAACGCCATCGAGACCATAGCGATTGTTGTCGATTGGCATTTGCCAAAAACGGCACACGTCCAATAGTGAATGCAATCCAGCCCAATGGGTTGCATCGAGCTGCGTTTTGTAAGTCGAGCAATCCGCACCACCATCTGTGCCATGTTGATAGAAGGGCGCCAAAACATACGCATCGGCACCGTCCTGTGAACGTTGCAAACGAATGGCACAGTGATTGGCGTCGCGTGACGCATCAATTACCAACCGGCAGCAATCAACGCCATTGGTGACGAACGACTCGAATGATGGTTCGGCGGTCGCAAGCCAGAATTCGTTGAAGCGTGTCATTGAGATTCGCCGTGTGGCTTAGCGGCATAACGTCGGCGATCACGCGGTTCGCGGACGATTGGATTTGGGGTTGAAGATATTGGCTCGTTGCAATGGCGTGAGGGTGACGCATCGCCACAGCGAGCGAACTCACGTGCATCGATTGGTTCGCGTATGTCGGGGCGGAACGACGGTTCGAAGCGGCGACGCTCTTCACCACGTTACCCGATTGGAATCGGCGTGGGAAATCCAGTCCGACAATCAGCAGTCGACAGATCAGGCGTTGTTTGTCAGTGCTGCGATTTGCGGGCGTTGGTTGGACTTGGTCTGCCGAGTCGATCACGCATCAATCAATCGAGCTTGAAGTGCTGAACCACGAAGGTCACGAAGCAACACGAAGGAGGAGCGGTGCGATCAGGTGTCGTTTACAAACGCGAACGGCCGCGATAACCGAGTCGCGGCGATTGATTTTCGATTGTCAAAAACGGCGACTCCGCGACTTCGGTTCATCGCATGGTTCCCCGCTCTTTGGAATCACATGAGTTCCTCAACGTTGCGTGTGTCGGAAACCAGTTCATCCAGCGTTCGGGCAATTACTGGCGAATCATCGTAGCAAAGATTCCCAGAAGAAGCTGCGAGTATCGGATAGTCTGGGCCGACTGCCGGGTCGCGCATATCAAATACATAGAAGACGCCGCCGCCATTTAGCCCGAACGGCAATGCCCCCGGCATGTAAATCGGAAATTGGTAGTCGACCAAATAGTCACGAATCGTCTTGGGATCGAAGTAGGCGACCTCACGTTCGCCAATCGTAAAGCCACCGCCGTTTGATCGCACGAGGAGCGTTACGTAGGATTCGGGCAAGTCGCGGATGGACGGAGACGTGCTCGGCAGGCGGGAAACGGTATCAGAATCAAGGTATTGCGAAAGACGAGAAACCTCGTCATCAGAAAACGGGGCGCGGAGAATAACATTCGCGGCTGCGATCGAATCCACGTCGATCCCAGGGTTCCGCTCAAAAAACGCTTCGTCGTCGATCTTCATTCTGTCGGGGAACGCCAACGATCACCGGGCCGCCGGAGTGATCGTTCCATTCAAAACACGCGCCGTCGGCGGCTCCGCGTGCATCGTTTTGTTCAAGAAAGCCGCTGCGCGGCATAGCTTGCGCGATCGGCTTGATCCGAAAAAATTTGGTCGGCAAGGCATGCTGGTTCTTTTGTTTCAAACTCAAAAGGAGCCAGCCCATGCCCACCTACAACAACCTACCAAAGCCATCGGAGTTCTTCAAAGGAAAATGGTACGACAATCTCGTCGAAGACCTGCATCTGGCGGGTATGGCGAAACGCACCGTCTATGGATACGTGAGAGCCGTCCGGATACTCGCGGACTTTCACCAGAAGGCGCCCGACAAGATGACTCAGCAGGAAATCCGCGCCTTTTTGCTGCATCAGATCGTTGACCGGGAAATCGCAGCCGGAACTCAAAGCGTCCTCCTCTCCGGCATCAAGTTCTTCTACCGTACGACGCTGCCGCGCAAATGGAAGGTGCTTGAACAGACGAAGCTCAACTACGTCTACGCGCTCCCGGAGGTCATCACCCAAGACCAGGTGTTCGAGATCATCGACGCCTGTCGAACCTTTCGAATGAAGTGTTTCATCTGGGTCACCTACACACTCGGCCTGAGGATCGGAGAGGCCGTCAACTTGCGGGTCGGTGACATCGACGGACGGAGAATGATGGTCCATATCCATCGCGGCAAAGGCGCAAAGGATCGATACGTCCCGCTCCCCTCGTCGACCTACGTGACTCTACAGGCGCTTTGGAGCACCCATAAACAAGACCTTTCTCTTTCCTGCCCAGGGACGCGATCATCAAGGCGGATCGAAGGCGACGACTCCCATCAGCATTTCGACGGTGCAAGGCGCGATCAAGCAGATCACCAAAGAACTCGACTTCGGTAAAAAGGTCAGCGCCCACACGCTTCGGCATTCTTACTCGACGCACCTCCTGGAAGCCGGCGTCAACTTGAAAGCGATCCAGAAGTTTCTCGGACACAAGAGCTTGCAAACCACCATGGTCTACTTGCATCTGACCGAGACCGGCGAAGCGGACGCGCGGCAGATCCTCGAAAAGCTGTTTGCCGGTCGCAGGTCGCCCCACTGACCGATGGTCGCTCGCGCTGACGCGGCAGAGTTCACCGTCGCAGGGGCATTGCGTCGCTTCGCCCCTGACTACGTCGCCAAGTACCACAAACGCATGCCGCCACATCACCGCAAGGTGTTGGGGTTGATCATGCGCTGCAAGAGCGGTGAGCTTGGCAACGTGATGTATCGCTGCGACTCGTGCCAGTCGCTGCACTGGGTCGGGCGTGCTTGCGGTAACCGTCACTGCCCGAACTGTCAGAAACAGAAGACCCAAGACTGGCTCGCCAAACAGGCTTCGAAACTCCTGCCGGTGCAACACTTTTTCGTGACGTTCACCGTCCCTGAGGAACTAAGGCCGCTGCTACGCAGCGATCCCGAAGTCGGTTACGAAGCGATCTTCGAAGCCGGAAGCGAAACGATCCGAACGTTGTTGAAGAAACCCAAGAACCTCGGTAGTGAAAAGATCGGCTTCTTCGGAGTGCTGCATACCTGGGGACGAGACCCCGCCACGTACCATCCCCACGTACACTTCGTCGTGCCCGGCGGCGGCGTCAGCGAGGACGGCTCGAAGTGGCTGCAAGTCAAACCGGATCGACTGTTTCACCCGCTTCCAGCGAAAAAGCTCTTCCGCAAACTCTTTGTCGAAGCGATGCGCAAGGCGGGCTTGTACGATTCCATGCCGCCGGGAGTGCTGAAGTCCGATTGGGTGGTGAACGTGAAGCCGGTCGGTGATGGCAAGTCGGTGCTCAAGTACTTGGCACCGTACGTCTATCGGGTCGCGATCAGCGATAACCGAATCGTCTCGGTCGATGACAAGGAAGTGAAGTACCGCGTGAAGCCTTCGGGGAAACGTTCTTACCGATCTCAACGACTGAGCGGTGAAGCATTCGTGCGCGCCTTTGCACAACACATCCTTCCGCCGGGTTTTAAGAAGATCCGTTACTACGGATTCATGAGCTCCAATTGCAAACTGCAGTTGGCCGATGCCCGTTGGCTGGTGTGGCTGTGGCGAGGCTGGACGTTATGGACGGCGAGCTTGTTAGCCGAACCCGAACCGCCCAAACGTCGGCGGCCGAAGTGTGGTCGGTGCGGAGGCGAGCTTGAAGTGCTGAGAATCACCGACGGCGATGGAAACCTTCTTTGGCAACGCGAGCCAATCGTACGCGGCCCACCGACGAACTCATGCTCTGTGTAGTTTACCCAAACCGAACCGGGACAAATGTCGTCAAACGACGTCGGGCTAGAACTGCGCGCGTGGGTCGCGATTCGACGCAATCCTACGCCTTCGCCATGTTGCGGCGGCCCTTTATCGGACACGCTAGCGTCCTCAAAGAAGGTGCGTCTCAGTGGATGCGAACAACAAACGCCATGGAACGCCAAAAGACGGCAGCGGCACGGGGCTCGGCGTCAACGCAAAACCCAAGGCGGCAAAGAAGGTCCACCGGGCCTCTTGAACAAAAAATTTGAGCATCGGCTCAACACGCCTCAGTGGCCAACCCACACCGCTCCACCATCCACCGAGATCGAAACACCGACGTTCAATCACGCGATGTCAAATTCTTATTGGTTATCCGCCGCTCAACAGTTGGGTGACCGACGCGCAGAGTTCAGTTGTCCCATGGAAAGTAATCTTAAAG
>JBCBLJ010000068.1:0-17639 GCA_038520195.1 Planctomycetota bacterium | reverse complement strand
TGACATTCACATAACCGTCGCTCTTGGCGAGCGCAACCAAGTCGCCCGAACCCTTGGACGCGATTAACGTTGCACGGCCGGATTCCTTCAATTCGACCAACTGCATCGTGTGCAGCGGTATCGGCTTTGCTGGCGGCTCGGACAGCTCGACGACGGGTGGGGCGACGTGCCAACGATCCTTGCCGCCAATCTTTCGAAGCAACGGTAATAGAAATCGATCGGCATTGATCGTTGCGCTGACCGGATTACCCGGCAGCCCGAGGATCAGTTTGCCGTCCTTTGTCGCCGCGCCCAGGATCGGTTTTCCCGGTCGGATCGGTAGGCCGTGAAAAACGGTTTCGCCGCCAACCGCCGCGATGCATTCCGGAACGTAGTCGTAGTCACCTTTGGACACGCCACCGGTTAAAACGATGGCATCACAGCCTTCGATGGCTGCGGCCAGCGCCGATTGCAAGGCCGGACGATTGTCGGGCAAATGCCCGTCACCGGCTGCGACCTCGACGAAGGCAGCTCCTCGGCGAACCACCGACTCCACGGAATAACGGTTGCTGTTCCGGAGTTGCCATGGCTGGAGGCTCGCCACGCTCGGATCGAGAACTTCATCTCCGGTCGTGAAGACTGCGACGCGGACGGGCCGATAAACGGTTGGCCGGGTCGCACCAAAGTTCGCGAGCGCCGCCATCGCCGCCGGCGTGACCAACGTTCCCGACGGCAAGACTTCGCTCCCCGCTTTCGCGTTTTCACCGGCGCGTCGAATGTGAATGCCGGCGGTCGTGGTCTGGAGCGCGACTTCGCGGAAGCGAATCTCCGTTGCCGACTCCTCGGTGTCCTCTCGTTTAATCACCGCTTCGGCGAACTCGGGAACGATCGCGCCGGTGAAGATGCGGACCGCCGAGCCGGTTTCCATGGATGGCGGTGGGGAACCAGCCTTGCTTTCGCCACGAACCGGGATCGCCATGTCCTGCTGGAGGTCTTGCATTCGAATCGCGTAGCCATCCATCGCCGAAACATCCGCGGCTGGACTGTCCCGATCCGCGAGCATGGGCGCCGCCAGCACCCGACCAAGAGGATCGCTCGCCTTTTGCGTTTCGGAAACCACGGCGAGACGTCCACCGAGGGCAAGGAGCGCATCTTGCGGGTCATCGAAAGCGAAGTTGGAATTCATTGGGATTCAATGTCCGCCGGTGTATTAATGTTGTGACAGGAACTCGAGGAAAGCGGGAGCGTCGAAAACGGCGACGACTCCAGATAGCGTCTCAAACTGTATTGTTCGGATTCCACACACTCCCTGACCGACGGCAAGCTCGACACAGGATAGATCGCGATCAGCGGCTGAAGTCGTCTCTCGTCACCATCACCGCTTAGGGCGCACACGGGATGGTCGGGTGACTTCCGGTGGATCGTAATCAGGCCGTCTAGGTCTTCGGCGGTCAAGTTTGGCGTATCAACGGGATTGACCAAACAACCATCGAATCCTTCGTCCGATGCGACCGAAAGTACTGCGGACAGGCCGCTGATTGGGCCGAACGAGTGCGGCGGATCGGCAATCAAACGCGCCATGGTTTGACGATCAGCACTGGCCGAAACGCAGACCTCGCGGCAGACGACTTGGAGCCGTTCGAGGGCGAGCGTCAGAAAGTCGATGCCATGTGAGTTCCTTAGCGTGGCCTTGTCGCGACCCATTCGGCTCGACCGTCCGCCACACAAGACGGCACCCAAGAGGTTCGCGCGCACCGTCATCAATCGTCTTGCTTGGCGATGACATCTTCGACCCAGGACTTGCCACGCATCATGGTTGGAAAACCGATCGTCGGGGCACTCAAAACGGCGACATGCCGAAGGTCTTCCGGTGTGCAACCCGCTTCGAGTGCTTTGCGGCAATGCGAGTGTGCGGCGCCTTCGAGTCCCGCACCAACGGAGATCGCCAGCTTGACCAATGCGACTTCGCGCTCACTCAGTGGCCCAGCCTCCTTGGTCGCTTTGCCGAACGCTTCATAGGCGTTCATCAACTCGGGATGATCGGCATGCATCTGCTGATATCGTTTGGGAATCATGGCTGCTTCGCTATCTCCTGCAAAAGGACCTCGATGGTGTGCGGGTCGGCGACGGCATCGACACGGACGCCGTGCTTGCGGAGCGTTTCCGCAGTAACGGGCGAGATCGCCGCGACACGGCAATCAGCCAAGGCGTCTCCGTAAAGCTTGACGAGATTGGTGGCCATCGCGCTGCTGGTCACAGTGACCCAATCGACCGTGCCTTCGCTTAGCCGCGACTCCACGCTTGGGTCGGCTTGGGCGATGTCGGTGTTGCGGTAGGCGACCACTTCGCTCACCCGCGCACCGGCTTCTCTAAGTCGGCGAGGCAATTCATCGCTTCCGCGGGACGCACGAACGATGGTGACGCGTTTCCGCACGACCTCGCCCGCCAATCGGTCCGCGAGCGCTGCGGCGCGAAAATCGCGCGGGACGATGTCGGCATTGATGCCGAACGCTGAAAGTGCTTCCGCCGTCTGTTTGCCGATGACAGCGACGGCAACTCCGGCCAATCGCCGGGCGTCGTATCCGAGTTGGCTGAGTCGGCGAAAGAAATGCTCGACGCCGTTAACGCTACAGAAGATCAGATACTCGTCCGCGGCAAGATTGTTGATCGCGCCGTCCAGTTTTTCAAAGTCTTCGAGTGGTTCAATCGCGATCGCTGGCGAACAGATCGCATGGCCGCCCATCGATTCGATTAATTCCACCATCGCGGTCGATTGGTCCGCGGGCCGCGAAACCAGGATGCTCTGCCCCTTCAGGGGTCCGCTCTCGACCCAGTGCATCGTCTCGGCCAAGGTCGCGACTTGCCCGATGATGGCGATCACCGGCGGTCGGAATTGACTGGCGGGAGTCAGCTTGTCCGCGACTTCGTCCAAACGACACACGATGGTCTGCTGATCCGGGAGACTGCACCGACGGACCAGCGCCGCCGGCGTCGCGGGATCTTTGCCTCCGTCCAGCAGCGCGGCCGTCCAATGCTTGGCGGTGGTGACCCCCATATAGACGACCAGCGTTCCGGGAAACTTTGCCAAGGCTTCCCAGTCGAGCGCCGATTCGGGTTTTTCGGGGTGCTCGTGACCGGTCACGAAAGCAGCCGCGGATGCCAATTCGCGATGCGTGACCGGGATGCCCGCGAAAGAACCGGCGGCCAGCGCCGCGGTGATCCCTGGAATGACTTCAAAACGAATGTTGGATGCCGCCAGCGCCTCTATTTCCTCGGCGGTGCGGGCGAATACCGCAGGATCGCCGCCCTTCAGCCGCCCTACCGTCTTGCCTTGAGCGGCAAATCGCAGCATTTCGGCGAGTATTTCGTCCTGGGACCAAATCCGCGACTGGCCGTGTTTTCCCACGCATATCTGCCGCGCACCCTCGGCGTGCCGCAAAATGTCGGGGTTGCTCAGACCGTCATAAAGCACCACATCGCAGCGACGAAGTGCCGCCGCACCGCGGAGGGTCAGCAAACCGGGGTCACCGGGTCCGGCGCCAATGAGATAAACACGAGCAGTCATACCCGCAGTTTCGCGTTTGAAGTTAAGTCTGGACAGCCCGCGGGCCCATCGCCATACTACGCAGCCCTTGAAAAAGACACGAAATCCGATCCACCCATGCCCAATACCGAAAGCGCCAAGAAACGGCTCCGCCAAAACGCGAAGCGTCGACTCCACAATCGCACCCTCCGCAGCCGCATGCGATCGCAACTCCGCCGCGTTAAAGAGGCGGTCGCCGCTGGCGATGGAGACAAGGCGCGGACGGAGTACCGTGTCGCCGTGAAGCGACTTGATCAGGCCACGTCAAAGAATCTCATCCACAAGAATGCCGCCGCTCGCTCCAAGAGCCGCTTGAACAAGCTGGTGAAGACTGTCACTGCGGCTTGAGCCTTCTTTTGGCTATCTCTCCGCCAAGCGCAGAGAGGGGTTCTGGCTCTCTCGCCACACCAAAGATGCCTATTGGTCCGTTACAGCTTGACTTTAGGGTTGGCTACGGAAACGGTGTCAGGAACCAAAAACCAAATGGCCTGTAGGGTGCTTCGCATTTTTGGTTCCTGACACCCTTTCCGACCAATCGGCTCACCCCAAGTTTTAGGTGTCATGAGCCACTAAGCCTTTTGTTTGGGCACCTTCGAAATGAAGTGCACGGGCTGTTCCGGGAGCGAGTCCAAGAACAGCTTCCCGTATGGCTTGGTGCAAACGCGCGGGTCCAGGACGGCGATCAGTCCTGTGTCGGATCGGCTGCGGATGAGACGCCCCGCGCCTTGGCGAAACTTGATCGCGGCCGCCGGCAGTTGATAGTCCTGAAATGGATTGCCGCCGCCATCTCGAATCGCATCGAGCCGGGCTTCCAACAAGGGATGATCCGGCACTGCGAAGGGAAGCTTCGTGATGATGACGTTGGTTAGAGCATCGCCGGGGACATCAACGCCCTGCCAAAAACTGTCGGTCCCAAAAAGGACGCCCGGAGCTTGCTTGAATCGTTCAACCATCTGTGACCGCGTTTGGTCGCCGCCCTGGGTGTAGAGGGGCAGCTTTTGCTCGGCCAGCCATGGCGTCAGTGCGGTCGCACACTTTTGCATCAGCTTGTAACTCGTGAACAACACGAACGCGTGGCCTTTGGTGTGGCCCACGAATCGTCGGATCTGTCCCGGGAGCTCGGCTTCAAATGCATCGCGCTCGCGCGAGGGATCGGGTAAATCTCGGACAACGTAGACCTTCGATTGTTTGGCATAGTCGAACGGACTCCCGACGCGGACCGATGGGCCGGCGGTGAGACCGATTCGTGAGCGATAGAACGTCAGGTCGTCGTCATCGTTGCTCGTCGCGACGGTGGCGCTCGTCAAGATGACGCTACGGATCATCTCGCTTTGAAAGAGCTTTTCACGAAGCACGCGACCGACATCGATGGGAGCCGATGCCAAAGTGACGCGATCCATTTCTCGGCGGGTCGAACGACTTTCGACCCAGTACACTGAACCGGGTTCGGCTTGTCTCAACCATTGGTCCAGCGAACTCGCCAGCAGTGTTAAACGCTCGTGTGCCGATGCGAAGTCGAGCTTGTCCGCCTCGTCGGCTTGGCCTTTTGCCTGCTGAGCCAACTTGAGCGCGAGATCCTGCATCGGTTTACTGAGTGGATTATCGACTACATCCGCCGCGCGGACGCGAGCGATACGCGAACGCGAACCAGCTTGTCCGGCGTTTGTCGTTTGCTCCCGGACCCAGTCGAGGATGTCCGCGAAAAATGCGCTGTGCGCGAATCGAAGTCGATCGACTTCTTTTTGCAGCCCCTTCAGGTCCTTGTCGACCAACAAGCCTCGCTGGTTGCGATCGTTGTAGAGTCGATCAAACAAGTAGGTAAATTGACCGCTGGTCAGGCGAAGCCCGAGGTGATCGCCGGCGACCGATTCCACCGTGTGGCATTCATCGAGAATGACCGCGTCGTAGTCCGGCAAGATCGAAGCGCCTTCGCTGCGAAGGGCGAGGTCACTGAAGAACAGCGCGTGGTTGACGATCAACAGCTGCGCGTTTTCGGCGCGGCGTCGCGCACGAAAGTAAAAGCACTCCTTGAAGTGCGGACACTTTTTCCTCAAACAATTGCCGGTATCGCTTCCGACTTCATCCCAGACTTCCGCGTCAGGCTTGATCGGCAAGGTCGCGAGACTGCCATCGTTGGTATCAGCCGACCATTGTTTGATTCGCCGCAATTGCTGGTACTGAGAATCCGCGCCAAACATCGTCGTCATCTTGGCAAACGAACGCTCCATCCGCCGGATCGAAAGATAATTGCCGCGTCCCTTCACGAGCACGCTCGAGAACTCACGGGGAATGACGCTGTTGAGTAGCGGAATGTCCTTCGCGATGAGCTGTTCTTGCAGACTGATCGTATGGGTCGAAATGAGCACTCGAGGCCGGCGCGGCGGGCGACCTTCCTGTTGGATGGAAGCACGCCCGGTGGCGTGGAGAATCGCCGGGACGAGATAGGCAAAGCTCTTACCAGTGCCGGTGCCAGCTTCGGCGATCAAGTGCTGTTGGCTCGCGAGCGCGTCACCGACGGCTTCAGCCATCTGCAGTTGTTGCGGCCGGGCTTCGTAGTTCGGCAGCCGAGCGGCGATGCGTCCTTTGGAGCCGAGAATCGAATCGACCGTCTGTTCGGGCTCGCTCAATGGAGTTGCATCGGCTGATAGAAGAGGAGACGTTCGACTCGTGTGACGGATGTTCAACCCGCGACCATAGCACGAGTGCTACCGATTGGCCAAGGTTGCCCGCGCTTGACCGGCCGCGTCATGTTCCACACCTCCGGCCTCGCGGGTTGCTCCCGCCAATTGCCAACGTTGTTGCTTCTGCTTCTGAGTCGAATGTCTTCCTCTCGCCTCTTTCGCGTTTTTCGTGGTTCCTCACTCCTACCCCTGCACTCACCTCACGCTGACCACCCCGGCACCATTAGTGTGAATCAGTGCCGATTAGTGTTCCCCTTCCGCTCCCGCATCCCCCTGCTTATTTCCCCTTCCGTCTCCCAATCCCCGTCTTCTTTTCGTGTCTCTCGCGTGTTTCGTGGCTCCTTCTCTCACCCTGACAACACCTCGCGTCGAACACCCCGGCACCATTAGTGTGAATCAGTGCCGATGAGTGTTCCCCTTTCGCTCCCGCATCACTCCCTCTTGATTTCCCCTTCCGTCTCCCAATCCCCCGTCTTCTTTTCGTGTCTCTCGCGTGTTTCGTGGTTCCCAAACTCCCACCCCTGCGAAAGCAAGGCGGGCGCAGTCGGCCTTATGCACACTCACCTCCCGCATCACCCTGTTTATTTCCCCTTCCGTCTCCCAATCCCCGTCTTCTTTTCGTGTCTTTCGCGTGTTTCGTGGTTCCAAACTCCCACCCCTGACACTCACCTCACGCTGACCACCCTGGCACCATTAGTGTGAATCAGTGCTGATGAGTGTTCCCCTTCCGTCTCCCAATCCCGTCTTCTTTCGTGTGTTTCGTGGTTCCTTCTCCATGGGCCGTCTTCTCGAAAAACACCCTTGAATTCGCCCCTCATGACCAGATGTGTCGCGGCTTCGGCGATCTTTCTACCGGACCAAGTTTGCACGCGCCGTTGAGACCGACACTCCAGACCGTTAAGGTTTGTAGTCGCGTCGAGACCGCTCCGGAGGGACCGGAAGATCGGGTATGGCGAGGTGGCCAAACTCACCGCAAAATCTTCCAATCTCATCAAAAAAGGAATCTGAAATGGCAAAGAAGAAGACTGCCGCCAAGGGCCCCAAAGTCGACCCAAAACTCAAAGCGGTTTTGGAGCGAGAACCCGGACTGGCGACGACGCTTCAGCAGATCGACAAGCAATTCGGCGACGGTGCGATCATGCCGCTGGGGGCTCAAGCCCAACTCGTGGTCGAAGGCATTCCGACGGGAAGCCTGTCGCTCGACATGGCACTCGGCGGGCAAGGCATCCCGCGCGGCCGAATCATCGAAATCTATGGGCCGGAATCAAGCGGGAAGACGACGCTAGCATTGCATGTCTGCGCGGAAGCTCAAAAGACCAACGGCATCGCAGCGATCATTGATGCCGAGCACGCATTTGACCCGAGCTGGGCGAAAAAGTTGGGCGTGGAACTCGACACGCTATTGGTCAGCCAACCGGGCAGCGGCGAAGAAGCGATGCAGATCTGCGAAATGCTGGTCAAGAGCAACGCCGTGGACGTGATCGTGATCGACTCGGTGGCCGCTTTGGTCCCGCAAAAGGAACTCGACGGTGAAATCGGCGATAGCCATGTTGGCTTGCAAGCACGGTTGATGAGTCAGGCGATGCGAAAGCTGACCGGAGCGATCGCCAAGAGTAAGTGTGCGGTGGTCTTCATCAACCAAATCCGGGAAAAGGTCGGCGTGATGTTCGGCAGCCCCGAGACGACTCCCGGCGGTCGCGCCTTGAAGTTCTACAGCTCTTGCCGAATCGACGTTCGACGAATCGGGGCGCTCAAGGATGGCGAAGAACAGGTCGGCCAGAGGGTCAAAACCAAGATCGTCAAGAACAAGGTCGCGCCGCCGTTCCGGATCGCCGAGTTCGATATGATGCACACCAATGGCATCAGCTACGAGGGCGACTTACTGGACTTGGGTACGACGCACAAAGTCGTTTCCAGGAGCGGTGCCTGGTTCAAATACGGTGACACTTACCTCGGTCAAGGAAAAGAGAAAGCGCGTAACTTCCTCATCGAAAACGTCGACGTCGCCGAAGAGATCAAGCAGAAGATCATGGCCGCTGGCGGCTTTGCTCCGCCCGTCGATGAAGCACCGATGACCGGTGACGCCTCCGAGCTCGACGCCGAAGTGACTTCCGAAGAAGTCGCCAACTCGTAGGCCGCGAAGTCTCGCCAAGGCTAGCTGCCTTCTTCGACAGCTAGCCCAAAGTCATCGAGCCGATCTTCGTGACCCTCTAACGGAAATCGGCTCGAATTCCACCCACCGCGTCTGCACATCGGCGGCGGTCGGAATCTTCCACTCTCCTTGCTCGTCGAAAACGTGCGACGCTTCACGCACGCCTTCGGAGTCGCTCCAATGATAGGTGACCTTGAGCCGATCGTTGCGTGAAGTTTGTTGGACCAGATGAGCCTCGGCCCGCAGGTATTTTTTCCCACCGTCATTGCGGAAGCGGATTTGGATCGGGCCACGTGTCGTCGGAATGGGACAATCCCCATAGCAGAAACTCTGAGACCAAAAGTCTTTGGGCTCATCGCCTCTCCGGGGAATCGACCAATCGTTCACGATCGGTGACCAAGAATGTTGGTCGGTGCGGTATTCAATGTGGTAGCGTACGTTCGAATTCGGCGGGCTTCCCGAGGCGACGTGAGCCGCCGCGTAGAGATGAGTCGCATCCGCACGAGGCTTGATTGTGAAAGTCACCGATCTGTCGCCGAAAGCTCCCTCCGTGATGAACGTGGATGCCAGATCCGACTCTGGACCGAACGACGAAACGTACGTTCCACTACCCTGGTAGCTGACAACGGTGCCGTCGTCCTTTAATCGGGGAAGCACCGCAACATTGGCTTGGCAAACAGTTCTTATCTCAATCTTCGATCGTCTCCAGGCCCCACCATCGGCCGCGAGTCGAAGCCAATAATGGGAACGCCCTTTGACCGAGTCCGTCAGGTCGATCCCATCGACGAACCGCCGAGCTGAAGTCCATGAACGACCCGCATCGGTGGAAACGGACACGTCACAATCGGACTGGCCTCGTAAGACCAGACCGTTCGTGCATCCGGAGTCGTAGATGCCCCACCGCGATTCATTCGGCGGCGTTGCGGCGATCACGTAAGGAGTCTGAAACTCGAACACAACATGTTGTTCGGTTTCGTTGACCACACCCTCCCGATAGTCCGTGGTCGCGAAGTCGGGTCGATAGATGTACTCGACGTTGGCGAATCGCGCTTGGCCCTCTCGGTGAGGCGTCCCTACGGTGGAACCATGCATGCGGTCGGGTTGATTCACCCAGGTCCGTCCGCGTTCGGGACCCGGGACACCGCCGGTCATGTAGTTCCTGCCCCAAAATACAAACGTGTTCCCGTCGTTCAAACCTGGTGCAAAGTATCGACGCATTCGCTCACCTCGCTTCAGCCGCAGTCGAGGAGGCGGGCCGGCGTAACCGGGCAAGTATTCGGCCACGGCGTAATCGCAATAAGAGTTTCCGTCTTTGGGGTGAAGTCCACAGACCAGCCATCCGCGCTGCCGTTCGGGTTTGAACCGGCGGTCGATCCATCGATCGACATCGGACTGGAGTTCGCGAAGACCTAACAGCCTGCTACCAGACTCATCAAAAATGATGGTGGAGAGATCGTGGTCGAGTAGCGCCCAGCGACCTTCGGCTCCATAGTTTTCTCCTCGCAAGAAGACCTCAAAAGCATTGTGCCCCGAAGCTCCGACGCCTCGCCCACGACCGTGCCCCAAGAGCTGTTCAAACTCAGCCGTCCATTGGGAGTGAGTCGTACCGCACAGCCCAAATCCGTAGGCGAAGAGCCCGCCCCAATACTCGCGTAGACGTCCATCTTTGGAGGAACGAAACCCTTCGCCCCAAAGGTCACGTCGCCCCGCCTCTCCATGCCAGTAGTGCGTATTTCGCCACAACCAAGACGCGATCGCCCGCTCTTCGTCCGATTCGACTTCGCTACCGGTGACACGTCGGTAGAGCTCCCGCTGAGTCTCGAAGAGCTGATCAAACGTGGAGATCGCGAGCTCACCCGGGTACCAAGGGTGATCGGTACGGATCTGTGGGTCGCCGACTTCCGCGAACGTGGCGGCACCGAGGCTTAGAAACATCGACACGAGGAGCGACTGACGAAACATTTCCGGACACTCCGATGAAGGCTGCAAGACTGGAAAACATCTGTCTTTATGAAGCTAAGTCATCGCGGCCCAAAACGAAAGCAGATTGTCGTTCGCGGTACCCCTTCGGTCGCGGTCAGCATGTGAGACCCTGCCGTTGGGGAAGTCAGCGGCGGCAAGCAAACGCGCGATTTGTAACGCGTCTACAATGGGGCTCCCTCCCTGACCCCGAGCGACCATGACCCACCGCATCCACCGTCGCGCCTTTGCGGCCCGCACTTCCGCCCTCGCCGCCGCGGCGATGGCACTTCGCCCACACGACTCGATCGCCGCCGAGTCCAAGCCAAGAGCAAAAGTCGAACGAATCGGCATCGGTGCGATCGGACTTAGATACCAAGGTTCCGTGATCACCCGCGAAGCCGCCGCGTTTGGCGATGTCGTCGCGCTCGCCGATGTGGATCGACATGTCCGCGAGCAAGCTCGCGCGAGCTTCGGCAGCACGCCACGTATCTTTGAAGACTATCAAGACCTGCTGGCGCGGAAAGACGTTGATCTCGTCCTGATCGCCGCACCCGATCACTGGCACAGCAAGATGCTGATCGATGCGGTCCGTGCGCAGAAAGATGTGTACTGCGAAAAGCCACTGACGCTGACCATCGACGAGGGCAAGGTGCTTCGCGATGTCGTCGGCCCGAGTGAACGCGTCGTTCAAGTCGGAACCTGGCAGCGGAGCGACCATCGATTCCGCCTTGCGGCGGAAATGGTCCGTGCCGGGCGCGTCGGAAAACTTCGCAAAGTCACCTGCGCGACGAGCCCCAATCCAAAAGGCGGACCCTTCAACACCGCGACCGTACCGTCGCACTTCAACTGGAACCTCTGGCAGGGCCAGACCCCAGACGTCCCCTACATTCCCGAGCGCGGCCATTACACGTTTCGCTGGTGGTACGAATACAGCGGCGGCAAAGTCACCGACTGGGGCGCACACCATATCGACATCGCTCAGTGGGCGATTAACAGCTATCCCGTCTCGGTCTCCTCCGACGCCGACCTCCCGGAGGTTGCGAACGGCTACAACGTCGCCACCAAGTTTGCCGCGACAATTCGCTACGCCAACGGCGTGGAACTGGAGATCAACGACACGGGGCGAAACGGGATTCTGTTCGAAGGCGACGCGGGTCGAATGTTCGTCAACCGTGGCACCATCTCTGGCGTTCCCGTCGAGCAATTGCCGGCCAATCCATTGCCGCGTGAATCATTCTCGATTTACGGCAACGACAACTTGGATCGTCCGGAACGGGTCGGCAAGATCGACGCCATCAAGAATCACATGGGCAACTTGTTCGACTGCATCGAATCGCGCAAAACGCCGATCTCGGATCTCGAAGGCCAACACCGCAGCGTGACGACTTGTCACCTCGCAAACATCTCGATGCGTCTGGGTCGCACGCTTCGCTGGGATCCCAAGACGGAGCAAATTCTTGGCGACACGGAAGCGGCGGCGATGCAACGTCGCGAGCAACGAAGTGGATTCGAAGTCGCTTGACCTCTCACAAGGAGCCAATCATGAGCCAAGGCAAAGTTCTGATCATCATCGGCGACGCGACCGAAACGCTCGACACGATGTATCCGTATTACCGATTGATCGAAGCCGGGTTTCAGCCGGTAGTCGCGGGCCCCGAAAAAAGGCTCTACCAGCTTGTGCTCCACGAAGTGAAACCGGGTTGGACGATCACGAAGGAGTGGGAGGGCTACACGCTGCAAGCCGACGTGGCGTTCGCCGAAATCCAACCGGAAGACTACGCGGGGATCTTCTTTAGCGGCGGCCGAGCCCCCGAGTACATTCGCTACGACAAAGACTTGGTCCGCGTGACCAAATACTTCTTCGAGCATAACAAGCCGATCGCGAGCGTCTGCCACGGGGTCGAGATTCCTGCATACGCCGATTGCGTTCGCGGCCGGAAAATGGCAACGGTGCCGAAGTGCCAATTCGACCTCGAGGTCTGTGGCGGGATCTTTGTCGATGAACCCTGTGTGATTGACGGCAACCTCGTCAGTGGAAGAACGTTTCACGACAACGGACACTTCATCGGCCCCTGGATCGAACAGCTCGAAGCAGCCGAGAAAATCCCGGTCTAGATCGCTAACATGGACGTTCACCCCACTTCAATCAGCCGCGACGGTGACTCCGCGATTCAAATCGTTTGGAGTGATGGCAGCGCGACCCATTGGACGGCCGCCGCGCTTCGTGATTCGTGCCCTTGCGCGACGTGCCGGGAGAAGAACAAGAAGAGCGAGGAACCGGCAGCACCATCGCTCGGTCTACCGGTTCTGAGCGCCGCCGAAGCCCAGCCACTTTCGATCGCATCGATGCGGCCCGTCGGTAACTACGCCTACAACATCGGCTTCAGTGACGGACACTCCTCGGGTCTGTTCACTCTCGAAATGTTGTACGAAAACAGCGGGCAATGACCCCGAAGCTCATCTGTCGTGTCATGATGGCACGGACAGGGAGGTGACCGCCAAGCCAGTTGATTGACGAGCAAGCCGATGTCGCTACTGACCGACCTCTACCAAGTCACGATGAGTCAGGGCTACTTTCGTGCGGGGATGCACGAGCGGTCGGCGGTGTTTCATCTCTTCTTCCGCCGCGAGCCATTCGGCGGCAACTACGCGATCGCGTGCGGACTCGAGCCCGCACTTCAGTGGCTGAGTCAGTTCCACATTGATTCAACGCAGACGAGCTACCTCGCAAGGCTGACCGGAAATGATGGCCGGTCATTGTTTTCAACCGATTTCTTGAAAATGCTCGAAACGACACCACTGTCGTTATCGGTGGATGCGATTCCCGAAGGCAGCCTGGTCTTCGCGCATGAACCGATGCTCCGAGTCAGTGGTCCGCTTTGGCAGTGCCAATGGGTGGAGACAGCGCTGCTCAATGTGATCAACTTTCAAACGTTGATCGCCACCAAAGCAGCCCGCGTTTGCGCAGCGGCTAAGGGCGACGCCGTGCTTGAATTCGGTCTCCGCCGGGCACAAGGTGTCGACGGCGCTTTGGCCGCCTCTCGCGCTGCTTACGTCGGAGGCTGCGCGGCGACGAGCAACGTCGAAGCGGGGCTGCGATATGGAATTCCAGTCAAAGGCACGCATGCACACAGTTGGGTGATGTCCTTCGATAGCGAACTCGAAGCCTTCGAAGCGTACGCCGACGCGATGCCGAACAACTGTGTGTTTCTCGTGGACACCTACGACACGATCCAAGGCGTTCGCAACGCGATCGCGGTTGGCAAGAGGCTTCGCGAGCGAGGCAGCGAGATGGTCGGCGTACGCCTCGACTCCGGTGACCTCGCACAACTCAGTATTGACGCGCGGAAGCTGCTCGATGAATCCGGCTTCGAAAAGGCATCCATCGTGGCAAGCAACGATCTGGATGAACTGGAAATCGAACGGCTCAAGCAAGCCGGCGCGACGATCGCGGTCTGGGGCGTTGGGACCAATCTCGTGACCGCCAAAGACCAACCCGCGCTCGGCGGCGTCTACAAACTCGCAGCGATCGAAGATGACGCCGGTACTTGGCAACCGAAGGTCAAACTCTCCGAACAGGAAATCAAAACCTCCAATCCGGGGGTGCTACAAGTTCGACGCTACCGCAACGCCGAAGGCCTTCTCGGCGACGTGATCTACAGCGAACTGATCGGGCCGCCGGAGATCGAGTCGACGGTCGACCGCCAACCGGAAGACTTGTTGGTCCCCGTGCTTCGGGAGGGCCAGCGAACCGATCCTGGGCCGTCGCTCGCGGAAGTGCGGTCCCATGCACTCTTCTCGTTGGACCAGCTTCCCGCCAAGCATCAAAAGTTATCCGGCGGTGACCCTTACCCGGTGCGACTTGAGCCTCAATTGCTGGAGCAGAAACAGACGCTGATCGAATCCGGTCGCCGAACGGCAGGATCAAACACGTAGCGGGACGCAACCCGCATTCACTGATTCGTTGGTGCAAAATTGGTTGGCTACGGATTGCTAGCGACCAAAACTACCGCGATTTGCAGTGTTTTTTCACTGCAAACCACCCGCCAGGGGGTGCAGTGCGGGCTCTGACGAAGATAGATTGTCGACCGTTGAATGACAGTCCGATCGTGAGATTGACCGCCATTCGACCCGTGCTTGAGTAAAAACCGATCTTTGGAAGAAAGCTTCGAGATGTGCTTATTGGCCGTGCAATACAAGTTGGTACCCGAAAGTCCCATCCTCGTCGCGGCGAATCGCGAAGAGTACTTTGATCGGCCAAGCTTACCTCCCTCAATTCAGTCCGGTAAACCGCGCGTGCTTTGCGGCATCGACCAGAAAGCGGGTGGTACTTGGCTCGGCGTGAACCAGAACGGTTTGTTCGTCGGAGTCTGCAATCGAGCGACCGCGATGCCTCTCTTCGGTCAGCGATCGCGAGGCTCCTTGGTAATGGATTTGCTTCGATGCACCTCCGCGGGCAAAGCTCTCGATAAGGCACTCGTGGAACTTTCGGAAACGCAGTACGAAGGCTGCAACCTGATGATCGCCGATGCGAAGTCGGGCTACGCGATCCATTCCGACCAACGTCAGAGAGTGGTCGAACTGGAACCGGGGCTCAACATCATCGGCGCCCACAACTTGAATGATCCAGAGGATGAGCGGGTGCGGATGGCGCGCCGTCTTCTCACGCTTCAGACGCTCGACTCACCGGTGAAGTTCCTGGCCGTCGCCAGCCGCGTGTTCGCCCGCGCCCCTGTCGGGCCCGGTCGGCCGAGCATGGTGATCCGCAACAAAGACTACGGAACGGTTAGCAGTTCTTTGATTGCATTGGGCGTCAAGCCGCGTGACGCAATCTACCAGTTCTCCAATGGAGCCCCGGACCGAACGAAGTACGAGGATTGTTCGCCGATGCTGCGAGACATCCTCAGCCGTGGACTTCGCGAATCCCGCAATAAGGCCAAGGTCAGCGCTTAGACAGCCTGACGGATAGATAGCCTGACGGACCGAGCGAACTTCGCTCTATCTGCGACTAAGACCAATCCCTAGACTCCGATCCATCGCTGCTTCGAACGGATGAGAAGCCAGCGATGACGACGGTAGGCAAACAGGGAGTACGTCGGCATGGATGCCCGATTCATATTCGGTCGCTGGGTGGCGGCCGCGATGTTGTTGCTGCTCGGATTGGATTCGTCTTTGCGAGCGGGAAATGCCCGCTCCCAAAACTTCTTGGTCCACGCTTCGGACCAACGACTGGCCGAAGCCGTTGCGGAACAAGCCGAACGGCTTCGCGACGAACTCGCCCAGTACTGGCTTGGTCGGACGCTTCCGCCCTGGCGAACACCTTGTCCGATCGAAGTCATCTCCGGTCCACGAGTCGCTGCAGAAGGGGTGACGACCTACACCCGCCGCCCGGTCGGGAACTTTCAAATGCGGGTCAACGGCACGCCCGAGCGGATCCTTGACAGCGTCCTTCCGCACGAGGTGACACATACCGTTTTAGCGACGCACTTCGGGCGCCCGCTGCCACGATGGGCGGACGAGGGAATTTGCACAACCGTCGAGCACAGCGCCGAGAAACAAAAGCACGAAGCGATGCTGCGGAGGTTCCTCAACACCCGCAAGGGAATCCCGATGAATCGCCTGTTTCTGCTCACCGAATATCCACCCGAGATGTTGCCGATGTACGCGCAAGGTTACTCGGTCTGCCGATTCCTGATCGAGCAGTCTGGTCCGCGCGAATTCATTGCGTTCCTCGGCGACTACATGCAACACCCGTCCTGGACTCAGAACGTCAAGAAACACTACGGCTATACGTCGCTGGCTCAACTTCAGGATCGTTGGCTGGCCTGGGTGAAGTCGGGAAGCGGTCCGGTCGACTCGTTCGTCAGCACGTCGGCACCAGCCACCAGCATCGCATCAACCCGCGGCACAGCTCCGGCTGGCACTGCACGCGCTGGCATCGCATCGGCCGCAAGCGTCGCGATGGGCCAGCCAGGGAGCCGAGCGGTGCCCATGGCAAACGACAGCTGGTACGGCCGTCGCCTTCAGGATTCGTCGCCGGCCGTCGAAAGCATCGGACCCGGGAAACCGAGAAAGGTCTTCGGGCCGCCGTCGGTGAACTCGAGTGGCTATTACAGTGTCGCGCAGCCTCGGCCCGAAGAAAACATCGGGCAACGGGCATCGCAGATGTCCAGCAGCGGGCAAACACCGGTCTACCGCTGAGACTATCGGGCGGCCCGGGGATCTGTTATGGTTCGCGATCCCGCCAAGGCCGGCTCGTTTCCAAAGCCCTACAACTCTTTTGATTTCTTCCGATGGCAAAGCCACATCACAAACTGAAAAAGGCCAATCATGGCCGCCGTCCGGCAAACGCGAAGGCTCGCAAGGCGAAGCGAAAAAAGATCAAAACCTGATCCTCGATCTTTCTCCCAGGCTTTGTCGTGCCCAAGACGGATTTCATCATCGATCTGTCGCTCTTGAATGGTCCGCCGATCGCTGATTTAGCGGCGATCCGTGACCTGAATCCGCAGCGCCATGAGATGGAACAACTCAGCGGGATTCTCTATGAGAATACCGATGATTTGACCTGCGCGGGGTTTAAGGATGTTACCCACGAAGAGTTTTGGTGCCGTGGCCACATGCCCGGAATGCCGGTAATGCCCGGCGTGGTGCAGCTCGAAGCGGTGGCTCAGCTCTCGAGCTACTTCGCCCAGAAACACGATTTGCTCGGTGCCGAGATGGTCGGCTTCGGCGGAATCGATGAAGCGCGATTTCGCGACGTGGTGGTGCCCGGCGATCGGCTGTTCGTGATCATTCGCCTGACGAGGGCGCGACGTAACCGGATGATCGTTGCCGACTTTCAAGGCGTCGTTGGCGAGCGACTCGTCGTCGATGGCGTGATCCGTGGCATCCCGCTACCCGTTCAGGGTGTCAAAGACGTTTTGGCAAAACGCGCCGAAGAGAACGCGATCTGAACCGAACATGGCTGCAACCGGTGGCAGCAACATGAGCGTCAAGATTCCCGACGATCACTTTCCGGCTTCGGGGCGTCTGGCGGCGGTCGACTACGGCACCGTCCGGATGGGACTTGCGGTCTGTGATCCGGATCGAACCCTTGCCAGTCCGATCGAGGTCCACCAAGTCCAAGGTCCAAAGAAAGACGCCGTTTATTTCGCGCGGATCGCGAAAGAGGAGCGGCTTGTCGGCTGGATCGTGGGCCTGCCGGTCCACTGTGATGGCGGCGAAAGCCAAAAGAGCCGCGAGTCTCGCGAATTCGCGCGGTGGTTGAACGAGGCGACGGGCC
>JBCBLJ010000502.1:0-6208 GCA_038520195.1 Planctomycetota bacterium | reverse complement strand
GGACCCACCGGAAGTTCGCGTGTCGGTTTAGGTGTCGAAATCAGTGACAGCTGTCACTGATTTCGACACCTAAACCGACACGCGAACTTCCGGTGGGTCCTTGGAATCGATTGCCGCTAATCGTGTGGCCTTCGCCCCCGTCGACAAGAATCGCGGCGGAAGTATTCGACGCTTGCTCGAAGGTAAAGTTTGTGATCGTTGTGCCGGTGTGATTTCGAACGTGAATGGTCGCTTGAGTGAGAAACCCGCTCGCGATCGTGACTCCGGTCCCATCGATCACAACGGGAGCGCGAACCGTTACGCCGATGTCTTCGAGCCGGGTTACCGTGTTCGCGAAAACGATGGTGTCAACCTCAGGACTCGAGTTCGACTCTGCAAGGGCGTCCCGAAACGAGATGATGCCGTCGTCAGGGGCCGTGGTGGCTGGATCGTCGCTGTTGACCACGATCGTCGCGAGCACTCGGCGATGCTCAAGCGGTTCAATTTTCAGACGACGCCAAATGGGCTCTCGCCCGCGTTTTTCCCGACGGAATTTGCTGCCCGGAGCCTTCATGTCGAATTTGAAGCGATGGATAGTGGTGAGAGTATGCCCGCGTTCATAATTCCGGCAGATCTCGCGAGTCTGACGCAAAAAACAACAGCGAGCTGAAAATAGTTTGAAAACGGAGTCGCCATGCCGAGGTCGAAGCCATTCCGCGACGCGCGCTTTCGATGCGGCGATGGATCGTGGTGTCACCCCGGTTATCGCAAAAAGATTCACGCGCAATCGTTGGTACAGCATTACCGCCTTCCATGAATCGAAGCTGGCTCCGTACTCTTGGTAGCTGTGAGCGAACCAGGCCCAGGGTGTGGCTCGATTCGATGCTTGGACGTGCCTTCGTCGGTGTGTGCACGTTCATGCGATAGAATGGACGCGAGCCAACCGCCTCCCGACGCAGCCGCCACCCGCGGATGCAGCGACGAAGTCACGCTATGGATCGCAAAGAAACCGAACAGGAAAAAGCGGATACCCAACGCACTGGGTGTGACATCACGCAATCCGTTACGGGTACGGAGGACGGAACGGACGATACGTTCGACTCTGATTGCCAAGTCGAGAATGCTGGGGGTCGCGGTGGAAGACTCGGACGTTACGAATTGATCGAACGGATCGGCGAAGGCGGCATGGGGGTCGTGCTCCGCGTCCGAGATCCACAGCTACGTCGAGACTTGGCGATCAAGACGCTTCGTGCTACTGGGGTTGGAGATACGGCAAGTCGAAGCCGATTCGTCGAGGAAGCGCAGATTGCGAGTCAGTTGCAGCACCCGGGCATCGCACCGGTCCATGAGGTTGGCGTGCTACCCGATGGTGCGCCGTACTTCACCATGAAACTCGTGGAAGGCGACACGCTCGCCAAGCTCCTGAAGGCCCGCGATTCGGCCACTGAGAATCTGGCCAGGTTCGTGGATGTCTTTGAGCAGATTTGCCAGACCATTGCCTACGCCCACGCGCGCGGCGTGATTCACCGAGACCTGAAGCCCGCCAACGTCATGGTTGGCTCGTTTGGCGAGGTTCAGGTGATGGACTGGGGACTTGCCAAAGTGTTCGACGCGGGCCGAACGCCTGATGCGGTGCCACAGGCATCGGAAAACCATCAAGACCCAACTCAAAGTGCTATTCGCACGATCCGACATGGCCATTCGGAAATGGACGCAGTCCTCGCGACACAAGCGGGATCGATATTTGGAACGCCCGCCTATATGCCACCAGAGCAAGCGCGCGGTGATGTCGATGCGGTGGACCAACGATCCGATGTCTTCGCTCTGGGGGCGATCCTCTGCGAGATCCTCACCGGTCGTCCGCCTTACACCGCCGCTCGCCGAAACGAGCTCATTCAACTCGCTAGCAAGGGAGATCTCGCTGCCGCCGAGTCACGCGTAAGAGATTCCGGCGTGGATGCCGCACTCATCGAACTTTGCCTCTCGTGCCTTCAGTGCAGCCCGACGAATCGACCTGCGGATGCCGCCGCCGTAGCGAACAGCGTCCGTGATTATGAAGAGGGCGTACAAGCCAGGCTCGAGCGTGCGCGAACGGAGCAAGCGGCGGCGGAGGCCCAGGCGGAGGAGCATATCAAACGTGTTGCCGTCGAGCGCTCGAGGCGACGAGTCGCTACCGCACTCGCCGCCTCCATCATGTTGATCCTCCTCGGCGGAGCCACCGCAGCGCTTTGGGTGCAACGACTGGAAGCGGAACGCGCAGCTGAGGCCTTGCAGCAGAAAGTCCGCCAGGACGAAATCCAAGCTAGCGCTTCCACCGCGATCGCCGAATCCCAAGCAATCCTGAATCCGATCGAGCACCGACTCACGGGTTTGGCGGGAACGCGTGAGCTGATGGACGACTTCGACGCCTGGCAGATCGCTTTGACTTCGGCCGAGGCGGCATGGAAGACGGCAGACGGAATCGTGACGGACGCAGACTTGCCCGTCGCTTCGAAGCTTCCATCTGAACTGAAGTCCCTTCGCGAACAATTGAAATTGCACCGCGACCATTTCCTTTTTGCTCAAGCACTCGAACAAGTTCGTTTGGACACCGTATCGCTGGTCAACAATCGTTGGGATCCATCCCACGCCGCGGCTCGCTATGAAAAATTGCTGGCGAAATTCGATGTCTCCGGGGGAGAGTTGGAAGAGGTCTCGGAGCAAATCCGCCAACAACCGACACGGTTTGCGATTGTCGGTGCGATCGATCATTGGTCGGAAGTGCTGACCTACACGGAAGACTCTCAAGAGCGAAAGAAAAACCGCGACATGCAACAACGACTGTTCGAGATCGGGCGGCGCGTTGATCCGGACCCGTGGCGGGACGAGTTTCGCGCGCTGGCGACCTGGGATAGTCGGGAGTCTTTGGTTCGGCTGTTCCAAGAGGCTGCCGCGGAGCAGCAGACGGCCCAAACGCTCATTTCTGCTTGTCGGAGGCTCGGTTTCCACGGCGGCGATCCCAAGCCGATTGTTCGGGCTGCGCTCGCTCGCAATCCGAGTGAGTTCTGGTTGCATTTCTTTGCTGGAAACTGGACACGGAGGACCGACCTCAAAGCGAGCATTGGGTACTTTCGCGCGGCGTTGGCGCTCCGGCCGGATTCCCCCGCAGTGCTCAATGAACTCGGCAGCGTGCTGTCTCGCCAGGGCGACCACGACGAAGCCGAAGCATGTTTCGAAAAGGCGCTGCAAATCAATCCGCAATTCTTCTTCGCTCACTTCAACTGGGGTGAATCACTCGCCCGTCGTGGCCGTCACGAGGAGGCGCATCAGCGCTTTCGACAGACGCTCGATGTGAATGCCAATCACATTCCTACTTTGACCTCGATGGCCAAATGCCGAATCGGTCAGCAACGCTTTGGAGACGCCGGTCGCCATCTTGCAGACGCCTTGGCAATCGATCCGGGGGACATCGACACCCGCTGTCTTCAAGTCACGTTGTTGCTCGAACAAAAGCGTTTTGCCGAAGCCGATGATCTTCTGAAGCGAGTGATCGTCGAGCATCCCAACTCATCGCAAGCGCATCGGCTTCGAGGGAAGGCCCTGGCGACAAAAGGTGACCTCCCGGCGTCAGTCGCCACGCTGCGAACCGCCCTTCGCTTGGATCCGTGGAATACCGATGCGATGGTCGACATGGCGACCGCCCTTGGCCGGAGTGGGGAGATCGACGAATCAGAGACGCTGTTTCAACGAGCAATACAGTTTGACCCCCGCAACGCAGGCTATCACTCTGATTGGGGCGTCGCAAAGTACGAGCAAGGCGAGCCTCGAGAGGCGGAAATCCATTTTCGGCGAGCGTTGGAGTTGACGCCCAACAACGAGGTTGGACATGCCAACTTGGCCAACGCATTGGCCGCGTTAGGTCGTTCCGACGAAGCCGTGGTGCACTACCAAAACGCTGTCGAACTGAATCCTCACGACGGATTCGTAAGGTACGCCTACGGAACACAACTCTTGCAACAACAGAACCTCGAAGCCGCAGCGGAACAGTTTCGCGCAGCCTGCCGATTGCAGCCCGAAAATGCTGAGGCACATTGCAATCTCGGACACACTTTACAGCGGATGGGAAAATTCACGGAAGCAATCGAGCCACTGAAGCAAGGCCATCGGATCAGCCAAGCCTACCCGTCATGGTCCTATCCGTCAGCCTGGTGGATCGAGAAGAGTGAGCGAATTGTCGATCTGGCCGAAAACGGCGAGGAACGGATGAAGCTACATCCGGACGGCAACCGCGTTGAGGGCGATGTCGGGCAACACGATCCACTCGATGTCTTCTTCCCGAGTCGCGAAGGGAATCGCAAGGCCTACGACGTCGAACTGAGTGCAGGAAAGTCTTATCAATTTCAACTCGAAAGCGACTTTGAAGCGTATTTGAGGGTTGAGGATCATGTGTTCCTGACACTCGCCGATGCAACACGAAAAGCTCCCAACGCGAAGTCGGTTACATTGCCGTTCACTCCGGAATTGGACGGCGTGTATCGCATTGTGGTGTCGTCGATAGTGGCGGATCGGAATGGCAGCTTTTTTCAACTTTCCGCCCGCGAACTTGGGTTGCAGTAGCGACTCTGAATCGCATGTACCGGGTCGCACGCGACGTACTGGCGGTCGACGCCGGAAGGAGGTTTGATCTCGCGATGCACCGATTTCAGTTTGATCGCCGGCTGTCTATCTGCTGCGCCTGCAGCGAATCGTGTCGGACCTCCATGTCGAGGAATGTCACATCCTGCCGGGATCGCTCACTATCGGATCGATTCGATCTCTATGTCGCTCGGTTCGCGAGGATCTAACTCACCCGCCAGAATTGACGTTAACTTCTCGACGTCACCTTTCTTTCCAAAGTAAATCGAAGGCGATTCTTTCATGCTCGCAATCAGGTTGTTGGCAATTTCACGAAATCGTTGCTCGAACTGACGATCAGGATTCTTTGCCAAGCGAAGATTCTCAAGCGTCTTGTGATAACACCAAGCTAAGACCTCGAAGGTCCAATCAGCGTCTTCCGGCACGGTGTAGAGCATGCAATCCTGCGCGGCAATGAAAAACTCGGTGGCGGCCTCATGGTGTTTTCCATTTCGCTGCCGAATTTTCGCCATTTTGATAAACAGTTGGATGACTTGTTTATTGAGTTCCTGGTTGCCAGGTTCCAGTTCCTTGACCGGCATGATCGCCTGGAGTGTTTCGACGATCTTCGCTTCACCCAACTCGTCTTCACCACGCTTCAGCAATTCGATTGCTATTCTCAGTTTCAAGTCAGCAAGCTCCAATCGCCAGTTACGGTTCTGTGGGTTTCCTGATAGCGCAACGAGATATCTAGCTCGGCCGCGATCCGCATAGAAGTCTCCCTTTGCCACATCACCCATCCCGAAGCAGTATTCGGCCAAGAGCTTCTCGTTGTGGCCACGGTAGTAGTCGGTTACATGGAGCGGTTTTTGCACCGCGCGATAGTTGTTTCTCAGGCTATCGACGAGTTGGAGGTTGTTCTCCAGCATCTCGATGCTGCCCAGACCCTTTGCCCATGCAAACCAACTCAAATGCAGTGCCAGCTCGAGTGCCTCGATACGATTTTGGTAGTCGGTAAAGTCTCCTTCGGTCTTCCAGATCTCGTTGTAGAGACCGTTGAATTGCGTCTTGGATGGTTCTGTTTCTGTCACCAGTTGCATGAATGCTGCTTGCCACTTAGCCAGGCTACGAGTCTCGTCGTTCGACGCTACTCTTTGAATCTCCATTGCGGCGTCTTGAGCCTCATTGGCTAAACCCGCCAGCGCGTGAGGTGAACGAGTTTGTCCATTGGAGGGATCTAGCTGATACTCAAACAGCACCTTGGTTGCCTGTAGAAGTAGTTTCCAGTGTTCAATCTCCCCACGTGCGTACGCGGAGTGCCGGCGAAGTCGTTTCAAAGCGCGCTCTGCCGCCAACGTTGCCTGCTCTGGCTGGCCGACATCGGCCGCCGCCTGGGCAACGGCCAAATAGTCTCTCGTCAAGAGAAGGCTGGTTTGTACCTCGACCGTGCGAGTGTTTTCGAGTGACGCAAACTCGTCTAAGTATTCGATCACATCGCCAAACATCTCCTGCCGGAATTGGGGTGACATTTGCCAGTGTGCGGCTTCCTGCGAGATCACCCCAATTCCGGCAGGAGATGTTTGGCGATGTGATCGAATACTTAGACGAGTTTGCGTCACTCGAAAACACTCGCACG
>JBCBLJ010000433.1:0-7002 GCA_038520195.1 Planctomycetota bacterium | reverse complement strand
GTCGATGTATTGGGGCAAGGCGAATGCGGAGAGGTGGGAGCCAGGAACGGAATGCGTTTCAGTGCGATGAGCGGGATCTGATTCTTTTGACGGCCCATCGACATGCGTCGGCGCGATCAATCCGCGCTTGATACATTGATCAAAGCTTGTGACGATAGCGATCCCGTCGTCGCCGACGCATGTCGATGGGCCGTCAAAAGAATCAGATCCCGCTCATCGCACTGAAACGCATTCCGTTCCTGGCTCCCACCTCTCCGCATTCGCCTTGCCCCAATACATCGACCCAAGAACCGAAGAGACGTTTCCTCTGGAGGACCCGAGATGGCGATCACCCCTCGGCAATCCCTTGATGATCACGCCGTTACCGGGCATTCGCCGCGAACAAATTGAGACGACCGTTCGCTCGATCTGGCGATATCACGCGGCCTTTCCATTGCGAATTGAATCACCCATCAGCATGGGTGAAGGATGCACGCCGCTGATCAAGAGGCTCTTTGGCGGTGCCGAGGTTTACTTCAAACTCGAGTGGTTTTCACCGACAGGTTCGTTCAAGGATCGCGGTGCCGCGTACATGCTCTCGGCACTGAGGCAACAAGGAATCACATCCGTCCTGGAGGACAGTTCGGGAAACGGTGGCGCCGCGATCGGCGGTTTCGGTGCCGCCGGTGGGATGAAGGTCAAAGTCCTGGCGCCGGCGACGACCGCCGCCGCCAAAATCGCGCAAGTACGAGCGTACGGCGCGGAAGTGGAGTTGATCCCGGGTTCGCGCGATGACACCACTCAGGCCGCGATCGATCAGTCGAAAAAGATCTTCTATGCCAGCCACAACTGGCAGCCTTTTTTTCTGCAAGGCACCAAGACCCTGGGCTACGAGATCTGGGAAGACCTCGACTTTCAGGCTCCCGACAACATCATCATCCCGGTCGGCGCGGGCAGTAACCTGCTCGGTTGTTCGATGGCGTTCGACGAGTTGCGGCGTTCCGGTCAGGTGAGCGATTGCCCACGCTTGTTCGTGGCTCAGCCGTCTCATTGCGCGCCCATCCATCGTGCTTTTCAGACGGGCTCCTTTGAATCAAGTGACGATGATTTTCAGCCGACGATCGCCGAAGGAACCGCCATTCGCCGACCCGTTCGTCTGCGTGAGGTCGTTGACGCCACACGCGCGAGCGGAGGCGGGACGATCGCAATCGATGAAGTCAGTATCGCGGAAGCTACCCAGGAATTAGCCCGCGCGGGCTTGTTGGTGGAACCGACGTGCGCACAGGCCGCCGCCGCATTCCAACAGCTACTCGCAAGTGGCTCGATCGGGCGCGAAGAACGAACGGTAGTTGTTCTCACCGGAACCGGATTGAAAAGTGGTTTCTTCGTGAAACGCTAGCGCCGGAGCCTAAACAAAACGCGGGGCTTGAGACGCCTACGTGCGAGCTTCACCTCCCGGATGAGGGTCGCGTTTCGATCACGCGAAAGTGATTCAAACGCGGGGAGAGTGACATCGATCACCCTCTTCTCAATGCAGAGTGAAGCCAATTGATACCTCCAAACAACATCAATTGATTCCCGCACTCGTCGGCCGGTGAGGCTCGTCCCGAAGCGCGAGAGCTGTTGCAACAGTTGTGACGACACCCACTTCGGGTCTTGAGGCTTGTAGGAGTTTTTTGGTGGTGGTTCGTGCTTCGGCCCGCCGCCACGAGAGTCTCCGCAAGCTACCGTTCCAATAGGCAGGCTGGCGCAGATCGAATTCGGGATGAAAGCGGGTGAGCCCAAGCCCCAACCCGATCCATCGAGTCTGTACGTCTTTGCGGGTGCTTCGTCGTCGCGCGAGTCCACGACCGTCGATGGAGAGTGCTCGCGAAAAAGGTGGCGCGCCACGATGATCCGCAATCGTCGTTGTTAGCGCTGTCTCGTGTTCAGCGCCGCTTGCCCAACTGGTAAACCCATCGCTCAACGCCAACGTCGTTGTTCCGCCCATGAGCTACAACCACAAATCCACACCGGCACGACCGTTCGCCGTGATCATCGGCGGCCTGATGACCATCGCCGGCTTTACCGTTGGAATGTTCGAGGCGTCCGATCGATTTCACACGGCGCTTCTCGTTCAAGAAGAACCCTACGAGATCGACTGGGAGACTCTCGTTCACGAAGGCACGGACGGCCATGCCTACATCCGCCTGACAAACGTTGAGATCATCGAACCGGAGATCGAATACGATGAATTCTGGGACGAAGAAGCGATCGAAGAGTTCGAGGACGATCCGTTTCTTAGCGGCATGATGGAAGACCTCGTCGGTCCTGCGAAGGTCATTCCGGCCGGTAGCAACGCCGAAGCAATCCCGCCTCGGGTAGTGATCCCGTTTTGGAGCCACCTGATCGATGAGGCCTATCTGCAGTTGGACGAAGAGGGCGCGATCACGGGCATCGTCAGCCACTACACTAGCGAGGAGATGATTGATGATGTGATGCTGCTCATCGTCAAGGATGCGCCGAGTGAAGACCGTGCCGACGAGGGCGCGTATCGACTGACACCGATCGCCGAGGCCGATGTGGAATTGGCTCGCAATATGTTTTTGTTTGCGGGCTTTCTGGCGTCCGTTGGCCTCGTGATCTGTGGAAGCGGAGGGCCAAGCATCTACACGTTTTGGTACGCTCCGGTGCCGGCCTTGATCAGCCTGGTTGGATACCCGATGCGCTATGGCCGAGCCGGAAAAGCGACGCGCGTCGTCTACGGTGTGACCGGTGTCTTGCTGATGGGTTTGGGCTACAAGTTGATGGCCATTGACGGTCAATTCGGTACCGGCCCGGGGAATCCTTTGAATCATGCGCTGGGTTTCGCGGCGCTGTTTGGTGGGCTCGCCGCGATCCTCGCGATCCCATTTCAGATCACGGCGAATGCCTGGTCCGTCAGCATCGACGGCCCGCTGAAAAAGAAAGAAGTCCGCATGAGTTGGAAGCAGGCCTGCTCGCTTGAGCCCGTCGAACGCGAAATCGACTACGAAGATCAAACGCTCGCAAAAGTGGACACCATTCCGCTGTCAGGCGAATTGCGTGAGAAAGCCGAAAGCCTCGAGACCGCCGGTTTCAATCGAGCCGAACACATGCATTGGCAACGCGAAGATGGACTCGCCGCCGCTGCGATTCAGTTGGGCTGCCGAGGAATGGTCGCCAGCGACCTCGAATATGAAAACGAGGCAGACTTGGTCGAAGTCGGATTGATCAGCATCCTGGAAACGGGTTTGCCGATCATCACGGTGTCAGCCAACTCGCGAATTCAGAAGGGCAAAGCCACGACCAACTGCCTGTTCAACAAAGCCGACACCAGCGCGCCAGACGAAATGCTGACCGGTCATCTCGAGCGCGTGATCGGGGAGGCCGAGCAACGCGATACGGTCGTCGTCGAAATCGACGAAAGCGAACTCCAAGATGTCGTTCACCTCGCTCGACGCGCGTTGGCCGATTTGCATTCCGCGCCCGGCCAAATTGTCAACGTCGGCCCGAAACGATACGGGAGATTCAGCTATCCACCTGCGCCGGTTCCAGAGCGGGTGGCGGCATCGACCTCCTGACCGAACTGAGGTCCCGTAGTTCAGCGCGTATGATCCGAATATGATCAGGGGCCCTGATCCCAATCGTGATTCGGTTGTGACGCAGTTTCAAAACGCAGATTCTGACATCGTGATCGGGTAGATGAATCTCTTCACCACATTTCCGCGAAATGACCAACATCCGAAGGTCTTCCTAGACAGCGGGGCAAGCCTCATGCCGTGGAGCATCGCGGCGTCCTATTCCTGAGCCGCCGCGGCCGCAACGAATTTGTTGGGCATTGAAGAAGTTAGCGTCTGGTGGAAGCCTTCCCATCGGAAAGTCGGCCGAGAGGTTCGTCTTCAATTCGATGCAGAGGCGAGTGCAACTTCTGATAGAGCGTCTTTGCACACCATTGGTGGCGGTGGAGAGTCTCAGAGACGGATGATTCCCCGACGAATGGCCGTGACGACGGCCTCGGTGCGTCCCGCCACATCGAGCTTACCCATCATGTTATTCATGTGCGATTTGACGGTACCCTCGCTGATGCCCAACCGGAGCGCAATTTCCTTGTTGGCAGAACCCTCGGCGACGAAGGAGAGGATTTCGCGTTCTCTCATCGTCAGGTGCTCGGTTCGAATCACCGATGCCAACTTGCTCGCGATCTCCGGCGAAAGGTACTGTCGACCATTGCCGATTTCGCGAATCGCACCAAGCAATTCATCCCGCTGGGCATCCTTCCGCAGAAAACCGCTCGCACCCGCCTGAAGGCAGTTCAAGACATCGAAATCGCCATCGAACGTCGTGAGCACGAGGATGTTGGGTTCAAACTTGGCTCGCTGCACCGCATGACAAAGCCATAGCCCGTCGCCCGATGGCATCTGTAGATCCGTCACCACGACATCCGGGTCGGAGTCGGGAATGATCTCGAGCGCTTCTCTTCCCGAGCCAGCTTCCCCGACCGCTTCCATGTCATCTTGAAGATTGATGAGGGCAATAATCCCAAGACGAAACAGTTCGTGATCGTCGACCACCAAGATGCGCAGTTTAGTCATGAATCAAAGCGGCCTACCGAAAAGAGAGCGAGATGCAGGTTCCCGAACCACGCTCCGCATCGATTCGAAGTTCCGCTCCGATCAAAAGCGCTCGGTACTTCATGTTCTCGATCCCACGACCCGTGTGTCCGCTGTTGTTCATCGTTTCTTTCATTCCTACACCATCATCTTCGATCGAGACAGAGAGCCTACCCCCTCGAATGATCGTTCGAACCAAGACGTTTTTCGCCCGCGAGTGCTTGACGACATTGGAGATCGCCTCGGTGACGATGCTCTGAATCTCTCGCAAAGTTTGCTCGGTCAGTCTTTCAACTTCATTCGCAAAATCGGTTTCATAGTGGATGGCCGTTCCTTCGCAGAACCGTCGCAACGCTCGAAGTATCACGTCGTGAACCGTTCCGATGGACCGTTCGACGGTGGAGAGAACCTCGATGGTCTGCCGCGCCTGCTTGATACCCTCTCGAGCCATCTGCGCGATCCGCTGGAGGTATTCATCACTGGGCGCTTGAGTCTTCAGACTCGACTCCATGGCCGCTTCGCATTGAACGGCGATTCCCGTAAAGAACTGAGCGAGATTGTCGTGGATGTCGCGAGCGATGCGAGTTCGTTCTCCCTGCACCGCGACATCATGCGTCTCCTCCGACAGTTCCGTCAAGCGAATTGCCATCGCCGCGTGTTGCGCGAGCGCGTGCTGAATTTCCAAATTGTGCTTGCTGCCGAAGTCGTTTGACTCCGAGCCGAGGCTGAGCGTCCCGATTGCGTGACGCACCATCAGCATCGGCGCAATGACGACGATCCGGTGCCCAACCTGCCGGTGCCATTCGAGAAATGGAGACTCGTCCGAAGCGGGCGTCTTCGTAAGGTCGACCGCCATCGGTCGCAGGTCGCGGCGAAGCGTTGCCCAGACGGGACATTGATCGGTCGTCCATCGACGCTCCGCGGCGACGACTTCAAACGCATTCCCGTTGCGAACGGCTTCATAGACCGAGTGGTGTTGTCGACTATGTTCGTCGAACTTGGAGAGATATCCGCCACCAGAGTTCAACTGCTCGCAGGCTTCGCGAAGGATCTCCTGGATGAACGTCATGGTGCCGCTGCCGTTGGAGAGGCTGGCCGAGACCCTCGTCAGCAGATCCCGCTGAGCCTCGACGGCCGCGATCGAACGATCGAAATGAGATCGCTCTCGACGTTGGACGAGCTTGCGAGTCGCATCCATCGTTTCGAGATTCGTCATCGATCGATTGACCAACGCGTGGGCCAGCTCAAGCATCGGGCCGTCGCGATGCCAATCCGGATGCACCATCGCGCAAATCGCGCCGACAATCTGGTCGTTACTGACCAACGGAAAATGGACGAATCGATCACAGGCGGAAAAGCGACGGTAGTATTCGAACAGCGCCCCGGTTACATCGGGTTGTTCATCAAATCGCGAGATGTACGTCCGCGTCCTTCTTCGAGGACGAGCATTGGCATCAACGAGCGACCTCGGTGTCGGAATGCCGTCCGAAGCCGGGTGTCCCGGTGCCGCCGCTCGATAAAAGTGACGATCGATTTGAGACGCGGTGGGGCGAATCGTCAGGCTTTCCCAGTCATAGCTCCACTGTTCGACGATCGGAGCATCGAGCAGCGTCGCGACCTGCGCAAGGGTGTATTGGACGAGTTCGTGTTCGTGAACAAATCCATTCTTGATCACCTTCATCGTCGCGAGCGCATCGTTCACGAGAACAAGTTGCCGCGTCGAAATGCGGCGTTCGCTCGGCGTAAGAAGCGCGTCGGGAAACGGCCGCACACTCGGACGCTCAGAAGAGTCCGAATTTGCTGGTTCGTGAGTCATCGACGCTTGCTAAGAAATGGGGCAGCAACGGTGCGGCAACCGAGCGTTCCCTCGCTAACGGCTAATTGCTCGATGGCGTCTTGAACCGCCATCGATCGGCAAGCTGACCGTGACTCGACAGTGAGCCGTGCAACGATCAACCGCCACTGGAGTACCCGCAAACGGCTATCTTCGCAAACCCGTTTGCATTGAACGCCGGCCGATCGTCGCCTCTCCGCCAATACCGCAATAAACATCTGACGGCCGGGCGTCACCCTTCCGAGAGACCTCCCGAATTCGATCGGCGATCCCCTGTCGGTAAGACACCAGTGCGCGGGCACGTCATAACGCGGCTTGCGAGACGCTTAGTACGAGCTTCACACCATCCTGGATGGGAGCCGCGTTTCAATTCGCGAAAACGATCGAAGCGCGGGTCAAGAGTTGTCGCCGCGCGACGGTCGTTCGATCGGCTCCAATCGCCGCTTCACAAAATGGAAACTAGACAAAGAAGGTTCCGATGGGCGTCGTGCGGCCCAGCGGCAGTCAGTGGATGACGCGGGCCAACTCAGCCACCACGTCATTCGATGCCATCTGCTTCATCGCCGCGGTGGAAATCCG
>JBCBLJ010000239.1:0-10188 GCA_038520195.1 Planctomycetota bacterium | reverse complement strand
ATCTCGCCAACGCCCAAGGCGTCCGTTCACAACCACGCGATCTGCTGCGTCGTATTCCGGGCATCGAATTAGTGGAAATCCCTGACGGGCATTTCTGCTGTGGGTCCGCAGGCACCTACAATATGGATCAACCCGAGATCGCTGCTTCGCTCGGCAAGCAGAAAGCCCGTCAGGGATTTCCACTAATTCGATGCCCGGAATACGACGCAGCAGATCGCGTGGTTGTGAACGGACGCCTTGGGCGTTGGCGAGATGGCAGGCATCGTGGTAGGCGACACGAAGCGGTGCATTCGTCGGCGGTATCTCCTGCAAGCCCCCGAGTCGTGCGAGGAAGGCTGAGACGTCCATGACGCGCTCGGCGAACTTTCGGGCTTGCTCCTCTTCGGGTTTCCCTTTGTTGATCAGCGCGTACTCCTGCATGCCGCTGCCGCAGCCCGCAGCATTGGTCACAATCGCGTCGACGTCGTCGGGAAAGGCCGCCATGTTTTGGCGTGAAAACTGACGCGCCTGCTCACGGTTTCCCACGTGCCAAGAGAGTGCCCCGCAACAAGACTGGCTCCCCGGCACAAGAACTTCGACACCGTTGCGAGTGAGGACATCGATGGTCGCGAAATTGATGTCAGGGTCGAGCACCGTCTGAGCGCAACCGGATAGCAACGCGACGCGCGCCCGACGTGGACCGACCGAGACGTAGCGTTCCTTCAATGGAGCAGCGGCAGGCAGCTTGTTGGGCAGCAGGTCCAGCATCACGCGAAGGGGCTTGGGTAAAACAGCGGCAAAGGGTTTTGCCGCCCGTCCACTCCAGGCGGCCAGCCGGAAACGTGCTGGGAACGGAAGCGTGACTTGAGCCAGCAGACGCTGCAGCCTGACGAGCAACGGGCGCTCGCGAGTGGATTCCTGAATCGACCGAAACGGACTGATCAACTCGCCGTAGGGAACTTCCGAGGGGCAAGCGGGTTCGCAAGCCAAGCAGCCCAAGCATGCATCGAGGTGTGGGGCGGCCTGCTCCGACGGCATCGTTCCCTCGAGAACTTCCTTCATCAGCAGAATGCGCCCGCGTGGCGAATCGGTTTCCCGACCGAGTTCATGGTACGTCGGACATGCGGGCAAACAAAATCCACAGTGGACACACTTGCTGACGGCGTCGGCCATCACTTCGCCAAGTGGCCCGTGCTGTTCCGTCGAAATTTCGTGTCGCATGATTTCGTCTTAGACGCGGTTGCTCGGTGGATGCATGGACCAGTTCGCGAAGCGGTTCGGAGGATCCATTGCGTGTTTGATCTTGTTCGACAAGTTGTCGTCGCGATGCCCGATCCAGCAACTTGCAATCCCCTCGGTGTTGCCTCGAATGACCAGACCTTCCATCGCAAATCGATCCAGCATCGACGAAAGTTCGCAAAGGTGACTGCTCTCCAACGAACCCCAGAGTAGATTGCCTGCGGCGCTCAAGTGAAAGGAACGACCAAAGAAATCCGCTAGCTCGGACCATTGATGTTTGGCGTCAAAGGTGCACGGGATTTTCACGAGGGCGTCTTGGGCCGAGTCGCCGACTTGAAGTGTCGTGACGCGTTGCCAGGTCGCTTCAGCAAGCTCATCGTCCACTCTCTCAAACGCGAGCCCAGTGAACGTCGACCGAATCTCCTTCGCGATTGCCTCCATCGGTTCGGTTTCGCCGCACAAGCGGATCCAGACCTGTCGCGAGTCTCCGAGGTAGTCGACGGCATCGGCCTCCCAGCGCGCCGAGGCACAAGTCGTCACCACCTCACGTGCTTGATGATGAGCGTCGCAATGAATCGAATACGTGTGGCGCCGGATGGGCCGCGGAAACACTTTGAACGTCAGCTGCGTGAGGGCGCCGAGCCGACCACAACTACCGACGAGCAACTTGGGCACGTCGAATCCGGCGGCGTTTTTGACGACGTTGCTTCCGGCGCGAATGACGTCGCCGTCTCCTGAGATGAATTCCACGCCGAGAATAAAGTCGCGTAGTCCGCCGAATCGATGTCGGCCGGGCCCGCTCAGACCCGCGGAGAGCGTTCCGCCGATCGTCGCGGTTCGCGGCAGGATCGGATCGAACGGCAGGTATTGATTCTTAGCGGCGAGTGCGTCGACGATTTCTACGACCGGTGTGCCGGCGCGAGCCGCGAAGGTGAACTCTGACGGTTCGTACTCGACGATACCCGTAAGTCCAACGGCGCTGATCAGCGTGGTTGATTTGGGAACCCAGGACAGCGACGGCTTGGTTCGGTTGCCGACCATCAACACCGACTCATGCTGCAGGATCGCTTGCCGGAGCGTCTCGATGTCGTCGACGCTCAACACTTCACTCACGACAGATAACCCCGGCTTTCTCGAGCGGGTGTAGGCCGTGCGTGCTGAGCGCTGGAGCTTCGTTGGACGGAAACATCTTACCGGGGTTGGAGATGGTATCTGGATCGAACGCCGCGCGGAGCCGGTGCATCAGCGCGAGCGTTGGGGCGTCGTACATGCGGGGAAGGAACTCGCGTTTTTCCATTCCAACGCCATGTTCGCCCGTGATCGAACCGCCCATCGCGACGCACATCTCAAGAATCCTACCGGCGAGTGCCTCGGCACGTTCCAGTTCGCCGGGCACCGAGTCATCGAACAGGATCAGAGGATGAAGGTTGCCGTCGCCCGCATGGAAGACGTTCGCGACGCGAAGTCCCGACTCGCGACCGAATTGTTCGATCTGTTCGAGTGCTTCACCAAGCCGTTTCCTGGGAACGACTCCATCCTGAACCAGAAAGTCCGGGCTGAGTTTGCCGACGGCCGAGAAAGCACTCTTTCGACCGCCCCAGATCGCGGCACGTTGTTCTTCCGTTGTCGCGACGACCGTCTCGAAGGCCTCGGTTTGTTTGATCACGGCTTCGAGTTGGTCTCGCTGCTGGGCAATCTGTTCGCTGGGACCTTCCAGCTCGACGATCAACACGGTCGCCGCGCCTTCCGGATACCCACAGGCCGTGGCCGCCTCGGCTGCCTCGATCGCCAAGGCATCCATGATCTCCATCGCACCGGGCAGAAGGCCGCTATCTATGACGGCGGAAACCGCTTCGCCAGCCGCTCGAAGCGAGTGATACCCGACCAGAACGGTATGGAAGACTTCCGGCAGGGGCAGCAAGCGAAGCGTGATTTCAAGCGCGATTCCGAACAGGCCTTCGCTTCCGACGAACAAGCCCGTGAAATCAGGACCGACAGATTCAACCGATTCGCCGCCAAACGAAAACGGTTCGGCCGACGCCGTTACGCCTTTGACTCCAATCACATGATTGGATGTCATGCCGTACTTGAGGCAATGAGCGCCGCCCGAGTTGAACGCGACATTGCCCCCGATCGTGCAAACCTTTTGACTCGAGGGGTCGGGCGCATAGTAAAGTCCGTGGGGAGCAGCCGCATTGGAAACATCGAGGTTGATGACACCGGGCTCAACGACGGCGATTCGTTTCGCGGGATCAAGCCTCAGAATCTTCTTGAGTCGATTGAGCGAGATCACGATCCCATCGGCGACGGGCATCGACCCTCCGGACAAGCTGGTTCCGCTTCCGCGCGCGACAAACGGCACGCCGTGTTGGTGACACAGGCGGACGACCGCGTGGACCTCTTCGGCAGACCAGGGGATCACCACTCCCAACGGACGCTGGCGAAAAGCGGTCAGCCCGTCGGATTCAAAGACCGTCCGATAAGCCGAGGTGTCGCTAAAACGATTAGCCGGAAGTTGGTCGCGAAGTGCATCGAGTACGGACATAAATCGAATCAGGCGTGAAGGCAGCGATCCAAAGCGGTCAGAAGCGTCAGCACGTTTCGTTCGCTCGCAGACTCACCCATCAAACCGATTCGCCACGCCTTCCCGGCGAAGACGCCGAGCCCACCGCCTATCTCGATGTCAAAATCATCGAGCAGTCTCTTGCGGATTGCGGCTTCATCAACACCTTCGGGAACGGCGACACAATTGAGCGTACAAAGTGAGTTCTCGGGGATGTAGCTTAACCCAAGTTTCTCAAGGCCGCCGCGGAGCAATTCGTGTATCGCTCGGTGGCGTGCGTGTCTTGCGTCGAGCCCCTCTTCGACGACGATAGCGAGAGCTTCGCGCAGCGCATAAACCATGTTGATCGGGGCGGTGTGATGGTAGGCCCGACCCCCGCCGCCGGTGTAGTAGTCTTTGAGCATCGAAACGTCGAGATACCAACTTTGCGGCTTACTCGACCGTGATTCCATTTTTTCGATCGCTCGAGGTGAAAACGAAACCGGCGACAGTCCGGGTGGACACGAGAGGCATTTCTGCGTGCCGGAATAGATCGCATCGATACCCCAGTCATCGACTCGAACATCGTGGCCGCCGAGGGAGGTGACCGCATCGACGGCCAACAACATGCCCGCGCCGTGGACGAGATCGCCGATCCCGTCGAGGTCTTGAAGGGCGCCTGTGGAGGTTTCCGCGTGGACAACGCCGACCATTTTCGCATTTGGGTGAGCTGCGACGGCGTCCGCGAAATGCTGCTTCGTAAAGGATTGACCCCACGGAATCTCGACGGAATGAACGCTCGCGCCGCAGCGTTCCATGTTGTCCTTCATTCGACCGCCGAAGACCCCGTTGATCATGACGATGGTTTCGTCGCCGGGCTCAACGAGATTGACAAGGATCGTTTCCATCCCAGCCATGCCTGTTCCGGAAACCGGAAACGTCAGGAGATTCTCAGTCCGGTAAACTTGACGCATCAGCTCGCATGTTTCATCCATGTAGCCGATGTACTGCGGGTCGAGATGGCCCAGAGTGGGTGCGGAAATGGCTCGAAGAATTCGAGCCGGCACGGTGCTGGGGCCGGGACCCATGAGAAGGCGTTGTCGGGGCTGCAGCGCGGCGACCATAAACGGGCATCAATGAGGGAGTTGATGAAACGGGGAATTCCCCTTGAGTCTACGCCACGGTCGCTATCCCAGATAGCTGCCGGTCCCGAGCGACGAAGGAGCCAACTTTGAAGTCATCTGCCGAAAGAATCACCGAACTGGAAACGCAGCTCGCGCATCTCCAGCGGCAATATGATGTCTTAAACCAAGTGTTGATCGATCAAGCGGGTGATCTGGCCGCACTACGCAAGCGCCTTTCGAGTCAAGAACGCATGCTCGAGGAACTCAAGCGAGGCGCCGAACCGATGGGAGATCCACTCGATGAGAAACCGCCACACTATTGATCGTGATGCCGCGAGTCCTTGCATGGTGGCTTGGGCGAGTCCGAATCGCGCCGTCGGCGAAGCACCAGCAACATCCCGAGGCCGCTGAGCGCAAGACCACAAGATGGCTCCGGAATGGCTGTCGCTTGCTGAACAAAGCCCACCAGCGGGGCTCCGGCGAAGAACTCTGCGGAAGTAAACCGCCATTCAACGTTGGTTGTATTGAAGTCGATTCCGGGCGTTGCTCGTGCCGTGATAACGGACGAGGGCGAGACAATCAGGTTCGGGTCGATGGATAGGGCGGCTCCTGTTGGGTCTGACCAACCCGTTAGCGCCGCGGTCAAAGTGGTTGTGCCGTCGGTGATGCTGCCCGTTGGACTGCCGGGTTCTACCGCAAAAACAGTGCTGTCAAACGCAAAGTTCAACGGGATCGGACCGCGATTCTGGATCGGGTCGACGCCCGCTTCCTGGGCGAACGTGAAGGTATACGTGCCGGGACTCGTCGCCGATTCAAGCCCGAAGACGGTGATCGCGGCGGTACTGAGTTGAGGTGTCAGCAGCAGGAATGCAAGGGACGTAAAGAGCTTCATTGATTTGCCTCGAAAGCAGGGATTCACTGAGTCTAACCGCCACCCAATTGGAGGGCAAACCTTCTCCACAAAGACCCCTCACTCTGGATTTACCAGATGGCGATCGGCCGCCTCGGATTCTTCGTCCTGCCGAGAGAAAGGCTGATCCAAACCCGTCGAATGCCCGTGCAATCCGATTATTTGACGTAATCACGCCGAAAAACCCTCAATGTGGTTGAAAGCCGACCGGCCGATGGACATACTGTTCCCACCACTCTGGTGATAAAGAAACCCACATTCGGTGATTCTCAAATGTCTCCTGATACCCCACCTCTAGATTCGTCGGTCGTCTTTGAGCGCGAGTCGTTTGCGAAAGCCGTCTCAAGTTGCTTCCAAATTCATTTGCAAGAGTCGGTTGTCGATGTGGTTCTGGTGGAGGTCACGGAGCATGAAAACCATGCCCGACGTGGCGCTCCTGCACCCTTCTCGATTCTTTTTCAACTCCCTCAGGGGCAGGGGATCGATCAAGGGAGTTATCTGGTGTCCCACGGCTGCATGGGTTCGATGACCCTGTTTCTCACTCCGGTCATGCCATCACTGAGTGGGCCACGAATCGAGGCCGTCTTTAACTGAGCGGCTCGCTTCCTCCTGAGAGACTTCAAGACCCCAAGGACAAGACGCATGGAACCCTTTCTCGGTCAAATTCAGTGTTTCGGATTCAGCTTCCCGCCTCGCGGCTGGGCGCTGTGCAATGGTCAGATCCTGCCCATCAACCAGAACCAGGCACTTTTCAGCTTGCTCGGCACGACTTACGGCGGCGATGGCCGCACGACGTTCGGTTTGCCTGACCTTCGCGGTCGCGTTGCGACTCATTTCGGGACGGGGCCCGGTCTTACACCGCGAATCTTGGGGCAAGAGTTTGGACAGGAACAGGTCACGTTGAACGTCAGTGAGATTCCCTCCCACACCCACCAACCACGTTGCCAAAGCAACGTCGCGGCTGGTCACGTCAATACGCCCGTCGACGCGACGTGGGCCACGGACGCAGGGGTCGCTGGTGCGACCTATTCGACGGTCGCGCCGAACGCGAACATGCTGCCCGCCTCCATTTCGAACACCGGCGGCGGCGCTCCTCACACAAATATCCAGCCGACCATCGTTCTGAACTGGTGTATCGCGCTCACGGGACTCTTCCCGAGTCGCAGTTAGTCTATCCCTCTTAAAATCTAGGAAAATGAAACACTTCAAATTCGTCTTCGCGATGATGATCGTCGCTGCGATGTCGTCCACATCGCAGGCCGGACTGATCGTTTTCGGCGAAGAGCTTTCCGCTGGATCGTATCGATTTACGTTCGGGCAAGATGGGTCCGTCGATCCGATCCAGACGCGCGGCTTTGTTCCGCTGAACTTTGCCTTTGACATGCCGTTTAACGCTGTACCCGGAACTCCCAGCGGAACGATCACCGCGGGGCCGACGGTCCTTTCGCCGTCGCTAACGGGGTGGGTGGATCAGACCGGCGTCGCTCCGTCGATCAATACTAACTTGATCACTGGGGCATCGGTCGTAATGCTCAGCGCGCCCGCCGGTGTTGATGTCACCACCATCGGATGGCGAATCACATCGGCAGAGTTATTCGACACGGTTGCTGGCAACGAAGTTAGTGGGACGGTTCTCGCGAATCCTCCACCACCACCGACCGTTCCCGAGCCGTCGAGCCTGCTGCTGTTTGCCGGATTCGCGGGTGTCCTTGGGCTGCGACGTCGCAAACGCCAGTGAATGGTCAACTCGCTCGTGGCCTGACGGGCCTCGAGCTCAAACAAAATTGAGACTTAGGCCACGATGACCGCGGCCTGAGTGTTATGTGGGTTTGCCAAGTGTAAAACTCGTCTTGGCGTCAATCAAAGCACGATGTGGTTTAGACATGAAAGAAACCGGAAGCAACTCTCGACGATCGTTTCTCCGTCAAGCGGGATGTCTTGCAGCCGCTAGCGCCGCAGGGACTGCCGTGGCGGACGAGTTCGGCAAGCAGTCTTCTTCGAAACCGAGCTCCGGCAAGCAAGGCGTCAGCGTTTTGGAACTCGGGCCATCACCCGACATGATGAGCCCTGGCGCGGCAATCGTCGAAGGTGAGAACCAGCTGTTCCTTTCCTTCGCGGCGACGAGTGATGGCAGTTCCGGTCAAGCGGTGGTCGAATTGAAGGGCTGCGTGGAATGGAACTCAACGGTTCCCGGCGAAAATCCGTTTGCGACAGTCGATGGAGACTCGCTTCCAATCTGCAGCTTTGTTGAGGTGACCGGGTCCGACCGGCTTGCGACGCTCGCGAACCCAAAGAACAGCCTCCGTCACTTTGTCGTCACGTTTCTGGGCATCGAGCCGGGCGTGTGCGAGGGCGGACGGCACTTCGAGTGTGTCGCCGAAGACATGCACGTCGAGTTCTTTCGGGAGGGATCGTTTGACGACATCCTTGACTACATTGACCTTGTCGATGCCTCGTTTGATGTCTCCGACTCCAAGGGCTCCAACTCTAAGGGCCCCTCATCCAAAGAGAAGGATCGGGGATACGACAAGGCATTCTAACCCTGGACGTCGGAGCGGGTTTGGAGCTCGAGTCTGACGAGTGAAACGCCGTCTTTGCACGGCGTCGCGGAATGTGTGGCGATGCGATCACTCGCCGTCGAAGACAGAGTGACCGTGACTGATGTCCCGGCGATCCGTCACGGGCGGTTCTGGACTCTCGATTTCTTGGGGCCAGGCCACCCGCACCGCTGGCGCGGGCGTCCTCGGTTCGAAATTGTCGCTGGCTATTCCATCGTTCGCGAAAGCCGCCGAGTGATACTGCGCCGGCCCCCAAGGGGATGGTCCGCAACCTGCAAGTGCCGGCGGACTCACACGAGTCACACCCGGCTAGCTCTTTCGAGAGAGACCCGGCCAATCGCGAGCCCGATCTGCGTCGGTTCATTGCTGCAGCTAGCTGGTTGAGTAACTCGGCTCTGTCGAACTCAGTCCAGTCTCCGTTTTCTTATCGTGAATGTGCTTGCGTTCACTCGTGATGGTGAACAAAATCCCCCGGGAAGTAGGTGAGTACGTTCCCGCATGTGGTCCGTTAACAAGTGTCCAGATCACGGGACCGCTGGGACTGGCATTAGTGGCCCGGCCCCACTAGGGGGTTTCAAACTGGAAGGTGGTGTATCCGGAACGGCGTGGCTCCGCGAAATGAGTTTTCGCTGGCGAAAGTCACGACGTTCGCGACGCCCCTCCAGGGGTCAATTGCAACTTTTCGTATACGACAACTAGGAAAATGAAGCACTTCAAACTGACGTTCCTCATCACGGCCGCGATGCTGGTCGGGATGTCATCAACGACCCAAGCGGGATTGATCGTTTTTGGCGAGGAAATTTCCGCTGGCGAGTATCGCTTTACATTCGGACAGGATGGATCAGTCGATCCGCTCCAGACCCGAGACGGGACGACTGCTCTTGCCTTTCGATTCAATCCTGCGTTCGCGACCTTCGGCACCACCAGCGGCGATATCATGGCTGGTGGGACGACACTTGAACCACTTGGCAGCGGCTGGGTGGATCAGAACGGAGCGGCATCGCTGGACACAAACTTGATTCTGTCGCCGATTTCCATCGTGATGACCAACGCGCCCATTGGCATCGACGTTACCACCATCGGTTGGGAAATCGTTTCGCTAGAACTCAACGACGGCATCGTTGGAAACGAGGTGGGGGGGACGGTTCTCGCGGGTCCGATTCCGCCGCCCGCTGCAGTGCCTGAACCGTCCACTGTGCTGATGCTGGGCAGTTTCGCTGGACTATTCGGCTTGCGTCGACGCAGACGACAAGCTGCTATGAGAACCTAGCCGATGGCGAATTTGAGAAAGCAAAAAGCCGCGTTTTCCGACGCGGCTTTTTTTGATTACAAAACATCTCTCAGGACGACGAACGGCTCCTCATTTGTCGAACCACTTCTTGATCATGTGAACCGTCGCGGCACGGCCGGCTCGGGCGATCGAGGTCGTCAGCGGGATCTCTTTTGGGCAAACCGAAACGCAGTTTTGAGCGTTTCCGCAGGCTTGAATTCCCCCGGGCTCAGTCAACGCATCCATCCGTTCGCCCGCGAGCGCTTTGCCGGTCGGATGATTGTTGAATAGCATCGCTTGGGAAATGGCGTGCGGGCCAACAAAGGCTTGGTCAAAGGCCTCCTGTTCACGTTTCGCAAACTCTTCGTCACTTTCGCCGGGATTCTGACTTAGCTCAATCTTGTTGTATTGAGGGCAGGACTCGACACAGCAACCGCAGCTCATGCATTGGCTTAGCGGGTAGTTCTGTTCCTGGGTGGCGCGAAGTTGTCGCTCGCCCGGACCCATGTTGTAGTAACTGTTCAGCGGCCTGCAACGCGTCAAGGCGTGGGTGCCCGTGGACAGTT
>JBCBLJ010000559.1:0-5712 GCA_038520195.1 Planctomycetota bacterium | reverse complement strand
GGGGATACCGAAGCAAGAGCGGTTGAATTCGCACAGTCAGCCATTACAAGCCGCGACAGCCTGAGCGTAGTAGAGGAACTTGCACCCTTCGCAACGGGGCTCTTATCGGTCGTCTTCGGCGACGATCCTGAACGCGATCGCAAGGTCGCCTTATCGCTCGATCAGGTCTACGACGCGTGCGGCTTGCCTCCTTCCGGCGATGAGTTCGACGGCGTGACGACGATGGATCGGTACTTGTCGGCGCACGAGAGGGCGTCGGCATGAGTTATCACGATGCTGTCTCACTGATCAAAAGAACTTGCGGCGATCATAGTCATGTGCGCGTGTTGTCGCTGGGTAGCGGTCGGGACGTCGAGAAGGTCCACTTCGATCTCTTCGCCTTGGGCTACGGTTGCCGTTGCGACGGCTCTTGTAAGTGCATGCCTGGCCGTTTACTTGATCCGGATCGGCCCCGTGTCGCTCGGGACGCTCGACGGTGTTCGCATGCGATTGAGTGGTGTGTTCGGAACGGGGCAGGGGAGGACGCGATAAGGCTTGCCGCGTTCCTTCACGGAGTTCCAGAACAAGCCGCGTTTGCTGAGTTCGATCGGCTGTCATTGCAACCGGTGGGCGAGGCTTGAACCATGTCGCGTTCTTTTCAATGCCCAGACTGCGCGCAGTCCTTGAGCACCGCCAAGGCGTACTACTGGCACTTGGTCAAAGTGCATGGCTATTCGAGCAAAGATGCGTACGAGATCGTGGGGCATGACCTCGCGAACCTCGAATACGTCCATCGCCGTGCTGGTCGCACCATCGTTCTTACTGAGAAGGAAAGAGCGGCCGTCGATTACACACGTGGAATCAAGAGGCGGCGTTATGGCGGCTAAGTCATGGGCGGAGACCGCCGCTCGAGTTCGCACGGTAACACCCGTGCGGGGCCTCAAGCCGTTGCCAGGTCAAATGGAATTGGGGCTCGATTCATTGAGTCTTAACCATGTTGGTCGACGCAGACGGATTTTGCGGGCGGAGCTTGCCCGCAAGTGTGAAGATCGCGTAGCCCGAATGGAATCCGGGAGCAAGTGGGATGACCTTTGGTGACCGCGTTCTATTGGTCTTTGTGTGGTCGATGGTCTGTCTTTGGACCGTCGGCGGTGCCGTCTGGGTCGCCGTTGCGATCGCAGTGAGTCACGCGTTGCTCTTTGGGTTTGGTTCGTGGTGTGCGTTTGTCGGAGTCCTGTCCGGCTGCGCTGTCGCGCAAGTTTGCTCTGAAAGTTCGTTCCGTTAGTTCGATCGGTTCGGCCCGCCTCGGCGGGCCTTTATCTTGAACACTCTGGAAAAGTTGTGACACGATGGTCAATGAGTTTGTGACGGACGTCGTTGACGTCTCCGATGAGTATCGCGTTAGCGGCTGTTCGTGTCGCTCGCGATTTTGTCCGGCATGTGCAACGGCTCGCGGCTACGCTTTGCGGCGGCGTGTGCTTGCCCATGGCAAGATTCGATCTTTCGGACATCTGCAGATGTGGACGCTTACCATTGATCCGGATTTGTTTGATTCTCCACACGAAGCTTACGAATACTGCCGGGACAAAAGGGTTATCAGCGTATTGGTACGCAAGCTGCGGCGTCGCGGCGTATTGTTGAGCCCTCATTACTTCTGTGCGGTCGAATGGCAGAAGGACACCGAGATGGTGCATTTTCATCTACTCGTCAACTCGAAGTTCATTCCCTTCGGTACCGTGTGCGAGATCTGGAACGCGTTTCGGCCAGCCGCTGCCGGGCCAGTCACTGGCGATCGCCCTGGATTCGGTTCCGTGCGCTTTAGCGTCAAGCGCTTTTGCGATGCGTCTCACGCGATCAATTATGCGACGAAGTACGTGGTGAAAACTCCTGAACATGGGTGGCCGGAATGGGTGCTCGAAAGCCGAAGAAACATCCCGCGCTACCAAACATCACGGGATTTCTTCGACGATGGCAAGCCGCAATCGACCTGCTGGGATGAAAACGAACCACTGTTGACCATCGACCCCGAAACCGGTGAAGCGGTAACCGTCGATTCAACCGACGAAGAGAGCGGCGAGGACGTCGAAGAAGAACGGGCGACTATTAGGGAGCGGGTCGCCGCGTGTCGTTCGAAAGCGGTCGTTGTTCGCGTCCGCGAAACCTTACTGTCTGACGGTGAAGTCATCCGCCAGACTGATTTCTTGGGTGTTTGCGGTGCTCCGTTTGCGGAGTTGTGCCGGGCTGAAGGCTTCACCGATGACACCCGTCCGTTTTGGTTTCCGATAACAGCCGATCGGATTTCTGATTTCGTAAGTATTGAGGGATTAAGCGATGAGCAAGGGACTGACCAAGCTAGGGCGGCAGCGAGTGAGTGCAATCGTTCTCGGAGCCGAGAAGACGCGGAAGGGGGACCGGGTGAATACGGAGCTCCAGATTCTCGGGGGACCGACGGAGCGAGTGTTCCCGAAACTCGATGAGGCCGCCGCCGCCAAGATTGCGATCGGGGCAAGCGTCGAAGTCGACGTCCAGTTCTCCGAGTCCGCGACGGTCGGAGAGCGAAAATATCGAAAGGCCGACGGCACCGAAGGAACCGAAACGGTCAAGCTCTATGAGCTGCGTTCGTTCCTGGTGGTTCCGGAGACTGCCAAAGCGGCAGCCTAAACCAACGCATGCGGGCCGTTAGAGATGCGAGAACAAGTCGCTAGTCGGCTAGAATTGGTGACTTGTTCTCGCCGGAAAACCCTTCAGAATAAGTGAATCCAACTTGTTCTACGGGGTCTCCCCAGAGAAAAATGAGTTAGACAGCCCCGAGGACAACATGCGACTTACGGCACAAATCTACTCTCGTGGCACGGCTGAAGCAGCACTGTCTCGATCGGGAGAACGTGTTGTAAGCGACGCACTTGCCGCGGACGACATCGACATAATTTGGCTTCCTCACCGAAGCATCGTTCGTCGCGACGCGGCAGGATTCTCTGTTGACACCACTATTCTGTTGATTGCCGCTGGAGTTGCATTTGCCTCGATCGTGAAACCATTTGTCGATGCAATCGCGAAGGAAGCCGGAAAAGATTTTTGGTCTGTAATCAAGAATGTGCTTGGCAAAACACGAGCACAGCAAGCCGAAGAAACTTATAACATCTCTGGAAACGCGTATGTGCTGCTTGAACAGGGCGAAGATTGGGTAGCGATAGCAGTTCCCATGGCCACTACAAGTCGGTCTGATGCGGTGTCGCCCGAAGACGCAACGCACAAACTGCTTGACGAGTATTTCGCGCTGCTGGCCAATGACTGGGATGAGATTCAAGGCAAGGTTCAGGACTTTAATATTGGTCAACAACGTGGATATGGGAAACCGCAAATGAGTTACATGAACAAGAATCCGCCAGACCAAAACGTCGTCCATCTTGTTCGATTTGAACGTGACAGAGTGACAATATCACCTGTTCCGTCCGACGAGTTTTTTGGACGGGGGCTCTATGTGAAATAGCTGTCTAACAAAGCCGTGAACCGGAGCACTCAATCACGCGGCAACTGAAATCAAAGTCTTCCGTTCGTGCCCGGTTACGGCAGGCGTTATGTGGAGGAAACTATGATCCCAATTCTTACCCTCTCTGAAATCGAATCCAAACTCGGTTATGCGTTTAGCGATCGCTACGAGAAAACGCAAAACAGTGTCAAAATGTTTGGCATCTTGTTTGCCCGCCCAGACTCGAAGCTCTCCAAGGAACAAATCGTCGGCAGCATTTCCTACTTCAACACGCTTTCCGCCGACAAGATAGACTTTTTTTGTGCCGGCTACGGCGTATCCGATCGTTCCGGAAAACTTCAAGACTTGAATAAACTGGAACTGATCAACGGGGCACTCCACTCGTTTAGCAACACCGCATACTTGGAAGTAGTCGATCAATTGCAACGACAGACGAACCTTCGGACGACTGGAGGCACAGAATTGGTTCTAACGAACGCCCGCTACGATCATGAAAACAGTGCGGTCGATATTGACTATTCTTCGTGCATATTCTGCGATCTTGACCAGATGCTCGCCGACGAAGCAATTGCGAGCATAGAACGCTTCTTCAAACAAATCGTTGACTATGCCGACTCGTGCGACTCCAATGACCCAACTTGGGGCTTCAGCGACAAAAAAGGCGTTCATGCCGGCGGTTCGTGGCTCAAACGACTGGTGTTGTCATTATTGCCCGCAAAGCTCGGTGAGCTGTATTCATCTGCCCAACACTTTGCTGTGCGTGACGCTCGACCAATCGCCACATAACCAATACTCATTTGACATCGCGTTGAATGAGAGACTCTTGGCAATTGCCATCCAGAATATTTACTTTGTCGTCCGCTACCTCACGGAAACACCAGTCGCGGGATAACCCGTTCGTTACTCCTACTAACCTGTATGACAAAACTTTCTCCCAAAACGCTTGAGAGATTACGTCCACTCGAAAAGCAGCTACGCGCGGCCGTTGGAAAGGGGGCACTTGAGGAAGCGATTGAACTGACTGGCCAAATTCAATCCCTGTTCACTAACCGCGAGCATCACCGCTTGTTGAAGGCCAAACTCTGGGTTTTTGAAGCGGCGCTGGACGCAAACCGACTGTCGTACGCTGAATCCGGTTTTCGCGGAGTACGAAAACTCTCGAACAGCGGAACGCGTCTTCACCTTGAAGCGTCTGCCCTGCTTGGTGTTTGTCTACTTCGTCAACAGGATACGCCCGAAGCAAAGAAGCTCTTCCGTGGTGTAATCAAGAGTATTAACGACATTTCGTCAGATCGTACTCGCCGTCAGTTCCAAAAACGCCTTATCGAACGAATCGAGGAGGAGTGCATTCTGTCTGAGCTCATCGGTGCTGGTGAGGCGCGCCTTGACGTAAGCGAAATGCACGAGCAAGCGGTGCTCCTAATTCGCCGTAATTCCGATAACGAAATTCTCAAACTGATCGGCAACTCAGTGCCATCAAGTGGAATCAAGCTGCTGCACGATGTACGTGACTATTCAATCAAACTGTTGCCGGCGCCCGATCGGAAGTTGTTGCCCGCTTCAGAGGAAGCGGAAAGACCGCTTGTGGTTGGCAAGAAGACCGCCGCAGTCCTAAAACGAATAGCATGGAAATCACTTTGCGATCCCGAAAGTGAATTATACCGGCTCTGGTCAAAACAGGTGCCGAAGGTTTTCAACGAGACGTACTTCACCGGATCATTGGCCGCAACACTTGCGTCATGGCGCATTGGATTACCGATACTTGGTGCTGGTATCGCCGCAGTTGCGATGAAAAGTACAGCTGAAGCATTCTGTGACTACGCTAAGCCCAAAGGGTTGATGATCGATCGGTCCGAAAAGGACGAGGAGTAAATCGTGGAAACTGCCGGCTCAACTCTGTGTGTGCTGCGATCAAGAAGCGTTCGGATCGTTTGACGATTTAACATTCGTCTTGGTTCATTGCGGGCCTCGTTATCAACGGGGTGGAAGTGTCCCAACGCAAAGTTTACCGCTGGGCGTTGCAGCTCCGTCAGGCCCCCACCGAAGCAAGGCAAAGAGGGGGCAAGCAGGAATGGCACAGTCGTTTCTGTAACTACTTTGTCTCAAAGGAATTATCGCCTTCTTTGAGTCGGCCTCGCAGTTCATCGCGAGGCTGCATCATCAAGTTGTAATTCGTGCCACGTTTCTTCTTCACTCTCGGCTCATAGCGCTCAGGACGATTGGCAACATTGCAACGCGCAATG
>JBCBLJ010000461.1:0-6690 GCA_038520195.1 Planctomycetota bacterium | reverse complement strand
TTTTAAGCAGCCGACGTCGCTTGGATGACATTCACCACCCCAACGGTGATCGCTCAACACCCCGACGGCGGACAATTCTGCGGTTTCTGCCCGACTCTTGAAGGCAGAGAGGTTCATGCGCGGGATCGAAGCGTTCTAACCCCGAAATCGCTTCGGGGTTATTTGGCGCAAGACGCGTTCTAAGTGTTTGCTCCTCTTTTCTCCCTTGCGTCATATGCTGAAGAAACACCCCAACTCGCGGGGACTACGGTCCCCGAAAGTTCGCGCCACGACCAAAGCGGAACGACGTCATCGACGTAACGCGTGGCGCCGGCAACGCGAATTCATCGTCTTTTGTGTTTGGAGCTTCGGCATCCTTCTGTTGGCGGCCCTGCTCCTGATACTCGTCACCGATGTTGAGATCGCGAGCAATGGCGATCCCTACTCACAGGGGCGAGGGTACAGCGCGTTGGAACAGTGAACCGAGACAGTGAACCGGTCCAGTTAGCGCGTCGCAGTTGACCTCAATCCAGAGACTGGACAGAAGACCGTCATCCGATGTAGTCCTGTAAGGCGTCGCGCAGACAGCCACTACTCGTCCCAGTCCTCGTACTCGTCACCCACTTCTTCGTACTCTTCGTCCGCTTCTTCTCCGTACTCCTCTTCTTCATCTTCTTCCTGGACGTCATCGTCGTATTCGTGGTCGGCGTGGGCTAACGAAATCTCGTTGCCATGGTCCTCTTCGTCCGCCTCGATGCCCTGTTGGGCGTTCCACTCATCAAGCGTCATCAAGACCTCTCGCGCCTTGCTGCCGTTGTAGTGACCGACAATCCCGTCTTCGGCCATGTAGTCGATAAGCTTCGCCGCACGTCCGTAACCGATCCCGAGGTGCCGCTGGAGCAACGAGCCGGATCCGCGCCCCTCCCGGATAATGACCTCCACCGCGCTGGGATAGATATCAGGGCGCTCTTCTTTGGTCGACGCCGCTTCACCGTCTTCGCCCTCGGTGACCTTGAGGTTCATCAATTCGCCGACAAAGTTCTGTTCTGTCATCGCGCAGGTATTGCAGATCGAATCGATCTCGTCGTCTGAAAGAAACGTACCTTGACCGCGAATGAGCGTGCTGGTGCCGGGCCACAGGAACAACATGTCACCGTTGCCGAGCAGTTTGTCGGCGCCGTTCTCGTCCAACACGACGCGACTGTCGGTCTTACTCGCGACCTGGAAACTCAACCGTGCCGGCAGGTTACTTTTGATCAAGCCCGTGATGACGTCGACGGTCGGCTTTTGCGTTGCGAGGATCAAGTGAATGCCGACGGCGCGACTTTTCTGTGCGAGCCGAATGATGTGTTGCTCCACATCTTTCCCCGCCACCATCATGAGGTCCGCCATCTCATCGGCGACGATCACGATGAACGGAAGCTTGTCGGGGACGCTTCCGTTGTCCTCCTCCGGCTCGATCTCCATCCGCCGTAAGACTTCGTCGCGCCCGAGATCGTTGTAGCTGTTGATGTGGCGGACGCCGACGCTGGCCAGGAGCGAGTAACGCTCCTCCATTTTGTCGACGGCCCAAGCCAGAATCGCCTCCGCCTTTCGCATGTCGGTGATCACCGGGTGCATCAAGTGCGGCAGCTGCCCATAGCCGATCAACTCAACCATCTTTGGATCGATCATCAGCATGCGGACTTCATCGGGTCGGCACGTCATCAAGATCGACGAAATGATCGCGTTCAAACAAACACTCTTTCCGGTACCGGTACGGCCGGCGATCAACAGGTGGGGCATCTTGGCGAGGTCGACGACCATTGGATTGCCCGAGACATCTTTTCCGAGGAACACCGGGATGTTCATCTTCAGTGACTTCGTGTCGGACTCTTCGATAACATCGCGAAGCCGAACGACCTGTCGCTGCTCGTTGGGCACCTCGATTCCGACCGTGTTCTTGCCGGGAATGGGAGCGACAATCCGAACGCTCGGGACCCGGAGGGCGATCGCCAAGTCCTCGGCAAGGCCGGTGATCTTGCTCAGTCGCAGACCGGCCTCCAGTTCGATCTCGTACTGCGCGATCACGGGCCCGGTTTCGATTTCGACCACACGTATGTTGAAGCCGAAATCGCGGAAAGTCGCTTCCAGGACTTTCGCCTTGCGGCGAACTTCACTGAGCTGCTCTTCATAGTCAACGTCATCACTCGCTTCGAGCAATTCGATCGAGGGCAAGGAATAATCCTCGGCGCTCGCCGGTGCTTCTTCGACCACGTTGTCGTAGAGCTCTTGCAGTTCGTCTTCGGGCTTCTTGTTTTTCTTGTTGAGACGGATCTTCGGCCCCTTCAGCTCGTGCTCCGAGTCACCACGAAGGCTCACCGTCTCGTCGTCGACTTCGACGTCTCGAATGACGGGCTGTTCCGCATCCTCCTCGTCCCCGCCGTCGTCCGCATACAGAGCCTCGGCGTCGTCACTGTCTTCCCACTGGTCAGCCGCATCCGCCTCTTCGGACGCGTCGGAATCCTCCTCGCTCGGAACAAATCTCGCCGGCGATTTACGGAACTTGATGCGAGGACCCGCGCTGGGCGCTTCATCCGCCGACTCATCGCCGGACGCTTCGTCCGATTCTTCCCCCGATGAGGGACCGGAGGCGGTGGGTGAATCGTCGTGCGTTAGAAAGCCAGCGACTTCCTCAAACGGCTTGCGACGACCACGCAATCGCGGCAGCGCGGCGGATACTTTTTGGATCCCCTTTCGCGACGCCACGGTCCCGCCCGCCCAGATTTTTCGGCTCGCATAAAGCAGGGCGTAGTCCGTCGTTAGAAGAATGCCGATCAGTAGGCCGGTCAGGGTAACGATCCATGCCCCGACGGGTGCGAAATGCGCGCTCAGCCAAAGCGATGTCATCGCCCCGAGGTAGCCTCCCGCGCCCACGACAGGCATGCCATCCATCCGAAGCGGTAGAAGTGCCGATGCGGTCGCGACTCCGGTCACAATAATCGTCGCGCCGAGCGACCGCAGCACCGGCGCATTGAGCCGACCGCGCCGTAGTAGTGCCAGCGCCGTCCCGCCCATCGCCGCCACCACGAACGCGCTGGCAAGTCCGATGGCATTCATCAAACCGGAAGCCAGCCAAGCACCCCAATAACCGCACGCGTTGGTGATCTGTTCGTTCGGCGGATAAACGAGGTTGTCCGGAACATGGAGTTGGCTGATTGGCCAAATCGGCTCATCCAATGGATCGGCAGCGTTGCGCGTCACCAGGGAAACCGTCACCAAGAGCGTGAGCGCTATCAACACGATCGCGAACACATCGCGCGTGAAGTCAGGGGACGCGGGGGATTCGTCAATCAAGTCGGCCGACATGGATCGCTCGGAAGGAGGCGCGCAGGGTTCCGCCGTAGGGGAGGCTTCAGCGAAACGCATTGCGGGACATCGCTTGAATCGGAACTGCGGTCCAGTGGCTTGAAGCCACTTCGAGCGGCCCGCGGATTCCGGTCTCTCGTCTCGGTCGCTCGAATCGGCAGACTTTACCCGCGTCGATCAGCCGGCGCAGGGAGCAAGGATTCGCTGACCACCGCTAGCCGCGAAACACGAGCACGATTTCCCGTCGGCGTCGCGAGTTTCTTGTTTCACGCGTCTACGACAGCGCAACACTTCACTGCCGGAAGGGACCTCGACGGTCACCATTGGCTGCAGCGCCGCCGGTGCCAGGGAACAAGGCCTTTGATTTGCCGCCGTCCAATCAAGCACTCGTACCCGGTCGCTCATCGTGTCAACCGAATTGATCCAAGTCGCGTTTAGTTTTCTATTCACCTTTGTTTGGCTGTTCGTTGGCCAGATCGTCGTCGCCAGCCGCTGAGGAAAAGTTGATGCGTTCGGCCTCCATCGCACTGTTGCTTCTGCTAGGTGTTTCGCAGGTTTCTGCTGCGGGGCCGCAAGCCGCCTCCAAGACTCACTACAACATTGTGGTGATCGTCGCGGATGACCTGGGATATGGCGAAACGGGAATGATGGGCAATCGGGAGATCCCAACGCCCAACATCGATGCGCTTGCCGAAAGTGGCATTCGATGCACGTCCGGGTACGTCACTGCTTCTTACTGCAGTCCCTCTCGCGCCGGTTTGGTGACCGGACGCTACCAAGGCCGTTTCGGGTATGACGCCAATCCGACCGGCAAGCGGAATCTGCTCCCGACTTCGGGCCTCCCGAACTCCGAACAAACGTTCGTTCAGTCGCTGCGAGACGCGGGCTACCGAACGGGTCTCGTCGGCAAATGGCACCTCGGAGGGACACCCGCAAAGCACCCGCTCAAACGTGGATTCGAATCCTTTTATGGCTTTCTTCATGAGGGTCACTACTACGTGCCCGGCCCGCCACACGAAGGCGTCTACACAATGCTCCGCGACACGTCGATTTCCAACGGCGAACGCGTGCGTGAGGGGAATTTGATCCGAGGCAACTACGCCCGAATGAGTGAACCGCCGTACGACCAGGACAATCCGATCCTCCGTGGCGACGAAAAGATTCAGGAGCCCCGCTATCTCACCGACGCGATCGCCGAAGAGGCGGTCGACTTTATCGACAAGCACCATGACCAACCGTTTTGCTTGATGGTTTGCTTCAATGCGGTTCACAGCCCCATGCAGGCGAGTGAAGCCGATGTCGAGACGCTGCGACGCATCCGTGACATCCAGCGCCGGATTTTCGGCGGCATGGTGCTCGCGCTCGATCGCGGCGTCGGCATGGTCACCGCCGCGATCGATGAGCAAGCGTTACGGCGAAACACGCTGGTGGTTTTTGTCAGCGATAACGGCGGTCCAACGGCGGAGTTGACCAGCAGTAACGCGCCACTGCGAGGCGGCAAAGGCACGCTCTATGAGGGCGGCGTCCGCGTCCCCATGATCTGGTCGCTACCCGGAAAGCTGCCCGCCGGACGTGCCGAGTCCCGTATCGTGACAAGCCTCGACATCGCGGCAACAGCGTTGGACTTGGCGAAGCTCGAACCGAACCCGATGGCCGATGGAATCAGCCTGTTTGATTGGATCGATGATCCGATCAACGGTGGCCACGAGGAGGTCTTCTGGAGAATGCCCGGCGGACGCGCCGCGATGCGGATCGGAAACTGGAAGATCGTTCGACCCCGCCGAAGCGAACGGTTCGAGCTCTATCATCTGGAGAGTGATCTCGGTGAACAACGCGATCTGAGCGCGACTCAACGCGAAAAACTGAAAGAGCTGACCAATCGCTGGCGATCGCTCAATGCGACCATGCAGCCGCTGAAATAGCGCGCGGTGACCCCGAATCGCTCACCATGATCGCCGTCACGACGACGAAGTCGCGTCTGTCGATTCGTTGAGGCCGCAAGCTGCCTCAAGTTCTTCGATGAACTTTTCGCGGTCCCGTGGTGAAACGAGATAGAATTGCGATGCCGTGCTGATCTTCACCCGCCGCAACGACATCGCCGGCGCGCTGAGCCAACTGCCACTGGGCTCGATGTTTTTGATCTTGTCGAACGGCACGCGGTAAAACAGCAAGCCGCAGCGGATCGTCATCGAGTCGGAGAGGATCGTGTAGCGGCAAGGCACGGTGAAAGCGGCGGTGGCCAAGAGTGTCACCCCGGCGGCGATCAAGCACACCAGGGAGTCGTTGTTGCGGCCCTGCTGAATCATCACCAGCGTGATCGCCATCAGCGCGAGCGGCGACGACACCAGCAAACAGGCGATCCAGAGATCGACCGCGGAGTGATAAACCGACTGTCTCGGTCGGCTGTTGAGCGACTCACTCATCCTCAGTCAACGTCTCCGGGGCGATCCGGCGCGTCAGTTGACTCACCGGGGCTAAACTCTTGGGAAACACCTTCATCCGGCTCCTCGGATTCGTCTTCCGCCTCGTTCATTTCCCGTACCGCTTCGGCCATCGCTTCGGCGAAGGTGACGATCTGATCCCGCTGGGCTCGCGTGACGGTCAAGTGGCGAAAGATATCACTCTCGTTCTTCTTCAGTTCCCCGTCATCGACGGTGAGCGTAATGCCGATGGCGGAAAGGTAATCGCTCTGATCACAGGTCGGGCAATCTGCCAGACGCAGTTCGACGTAGGACGCTTGTTGGTCGGGGACAATCTGCAGCCTTTTCAGGGCGTCGAAGTCACCGCCGCGGATTTTTGACCATGCCGGGTCCGAAGTGGAAACCGGCAGAACCGCCAAGTCTTCCGTCTCTTCATTCCACCGATTGCAGCTCTCACAAAAGGGCTTGTTGCCGTAGGTCGCCATCCCGGTGGCAATCGAGGTGGCAAAGATCACGCCGAATTCGATCAGCCAAATCACCGCCAACCAAAGCCCCTTCATGGGACCGCCGCCGAGGTCCCAAAGTCCCTGCCCATACACATGACCGATCCAGTTCACGATGGTGGTGGGTTCGAAACCGAACAGCGCCGTGGCGATGAAATCCGCCGTATTCAAGTCGTAGCGTTGGAGGCCGATCAGTGCGGGATGGACCGCCCAGCAGGTGTAGTACGCGATGGACGTGAAGCCGAAGATTGTCAAAAACGCGAACAGCCCGCTGCGATACTTCAGCCGGTAACACAACGTTCCGGCGATCAACCCGAGTCCCGCACCGGCGAAGAACGTCACCAACGCGCGCAGCTTGACGAAGGGTAGGAAGACCGTTGACGCGGAGTACAAAAAGCCCAGCAAAAGGGCGAGCGGGATCAGCACGGCGGCCGCGATCA
>JBCBLJ010000248.1:0-9932 GCA_038520195.1 Planctomycetota bacterium | reverse complement strand
AGTCCAAGATGCAGACGGCGACTCCCTCGATGAACGGTCGCTCACCGAGACGGAATTCGATCGGCTGAGGAAGCTACGTCGCCAGATCCCCGACCTCACCGCGGTTGATTTCGCGCCCGGCGGTTCCCGATTCGCGGTCGGGAATGCGAACGGTCAGTGTTTTGTTTTCGAGATGAAGCCAGACGCGCAAGTGGCGCGGCAACTCACCAGCATTACGGCTCATGGAAATTCCGTCGCGATGCTCGCCCTCATTCGGGACGACCTCTTAGTCAGTGCCAGCGATGACGGTCAGGTTCGGATCTGGGATGCGTCCAATGGCAAGATGCACCAGGAGCTTCCGTGGGCAGGGCCCGTCAGCGCGTTGTGCGTTTCCGACGACGGCCGATCTTTGACGATCGGACACGCGCCGGTCGAAGGTCGCGATCTGCCGATCGCGGAAGCCTATTCGATCCAGGACGAGACCGCCATTGCATTGGCAACGTTATCGAGCTCTCACGAATCGCTCGGCTCAAACATGTCTCGCCCCAGCGTTCAGTCCATCCGATTCAACGCTGACTCGGACCGCGCATTGATGACGTTCTTTTTCCCGGCGCAAAAGAATTCGGCGTCGGGTTACCGCGTTGCGTGGTGGGAGTTCGGGGACGAGGAATCGACCTTAAAATGGGTTCGACTCTCCGATCGCGGCGAGATAGCGATGGCGGGACCGAAACAACGGATCGACGCAGACCAACTTTTGGTCGTCGGCGGAAAAGGTGCGCGGCTTTGGCGGGCGGACTCCACGGGCGACTTTGGAAGACTCGTCAAGAGTTACCGTCCTCCGTCTTCGATCACCTCACTTGACTTCTCGTATTCGCCTCAATCCGGTGAGTCGGTGCGGCTTGTCTTCGGAGATATCGACGGCAACGTCCGGGTTTGTCAGTTGGAGCAATCCACGTGGAGTGAGAATGGATTGGGCGCGGAGTCTTTGGCAGGACATCATCACACGTCGATCGTCTCGACCCAGTTCCATCCCCGTGACCCCGACACGATGCTCACGGCGGACCGATCCGGGGTTTGGAAGCTCTGGGGTTTTGATCGACATGCGAATCATTGGAGAGTCTCGAAGACGTTTCAGGTAGGCGACGAGACATCATGTAACGTGGCGATGTTTGCACCGGATGGGAGCCAGGTCCTTGTTGGGTGTGACGACGGGATGCGATGTTGGGTGCAGACGGAGCGTGGCCACTTCGAAAAATTACAAAAGCGATGGGACATGGGGCCGGTCAGGCGAGTGGACGTCAGTCACGACCGTCGGTTGATTGTCACCTCCGATGGGGAACGGAATGTCTCGTTTTGGAATGCAGGCGGAAAACTGATCGCCCGGCTTAATGAAGACGACGCGATGTCCGTACGGTCAGTCGCTCTTTCGCGCGATCGTCGACGCATGGTGACCGGGCAAGGCAAACGGATCGTGGTATGGGATACCAGTCGACTCGTTGATCTCGGGGAGACCGATGACGAACAAGGGAAACTCAATAATGGGAACCTGGTTTCGGAGCTCCTCTCGCTTGAACAACATCGAGCCGTGACCTCCGTCGAAATCTCACCCGACGGTCAGAATCTTTTGTCGGCGGGCACCGAGGGCCAGACGCTGCTCTGGTCCGGCAAACCGATCTTGCCGATGACGATCACGCCGTCCGCGTCGCAGATCGCGTATCAAGTCGGCGCGGCCGCCGTCGCGCTGGACAAGAATCTCGAGATCACCGATCCGTGTCATCTGGTGAATCTAGAGGGCGTGGAACTCAGTATTGCCCTTCAGCGGCCGATTCCAGGCGAGCAACTCTCGATTGCGACCGCAACTTCCGACGCCGAGAGTCGAGTCGAAGTGGTTTTCGACGAAAGCGATCGGGTGATTGTTTACCGTCCGTTTGCGACCGCAGTCGCAGCTCGCATCGCGACGCTGCTTCCAAACGGCGGTGATCGGGGGGAACTGAGACTTCGTTTGGACGGTGGCATTGATGCTGAGAGTCTGCAGTGTTTGCTGCGGTCCTTGTCGTACCAAATCGACGCTGACAAATCGCTCGCCGAAAACGTTTCGCTCAACGGAGACCAAACGGGTATCGGTTTGCAGAAGGCGACGCTGCGACTCAAAGGGCTTCAGTACCGCAAGAGTGAGGAACCCGACGAAGCGTTGCGACCACTTTATCCCGATTCACTTGAGACCACGATCGAGATTGAGATCGAAGATGCGACGGAGGACCAGGGTTCGGCGCCCCAATCTGTCGAACCCAATGTCGCACTGCTCCCCCGGTCTGGCCGGCTCAAGGGGTAGCAGATGAAGTGCTTTCTTGACTGAGAATCGTTTGGCCCATCGCGATGACTTGTTTGTAGCGTTCGTCGACGCCGTCGTCGTCGACTTCCAGAGCAGCGATTTGGATCGCGAGACTCGCCATTCTCGCCGTGAGCAGGCTATCGGGTTCGATCGGGTCCAAGTCTGGCCCAACCATACTGCCTCCACTCCAGCCCGCTGCCGCCGCTGCGCATGCCGGTGCCGTTGAGAACTCGAGCTTTTCGGCGGATTGAAGTGCTTCCCACCGGTGGGCTTCCACACTTTCTTCAATCCATCGACCGGTCGCTTGCATCGCCGATTGATCTTCCGCAGTACGGACTTTGTGACCGATCGTTGTAATCCCGTCGTGAGCCCATCGGACCGCCTGGGACTTTGGCATTGCGTAGGCCAGCAGTCGCACCGCGTCGATGAATCGTTCCTCCGCGACCAACGTCTGGACAAATGAATCGACCGTGTGTTCGGGCTTCAGCAGTTCCATGCCCTCTTCGTCAAGCTCGATTTTTTGGCAGAGTTGATGAATTGAGGGCGTCGCCGCGTCTTCCTCACGGTCGGTGGTGGGCGGCAACGGTGCTTCGCTGGCGAACGAACCCTCGAAGCTGATTGCGAGCTGCGTCTGGCCTGCGCGTACTTCGTCGCCGTCGCTGAGCTGCACCTGCTCTACCGGCACGCCATTGACGACCACCGGATGCGAATCGATCAGCGAGCGGATGGTGCATTCGGCGGAGTCGCAGTGAATGGCAAAATGAAAACCGGACAACTCCGGGTCTTGGAGGCTGACGTCTGCGGCGTCGCTGCTTCCGAACGTGGCTCGCTCGCCGGATTGAACGGGGATACCGCGCCCTTTGTTTGCTCCTTCCACGACGCGAACAATGACTTTCATGGTGGTCACGTGAATGTGTATCGCATTCCGGGTTGTTGAACGAGTCAGTTGATTTTGACGAGCGCGCCTTTCATCGCGAGAACGCCTTGGGCGGTGGCGTTCACCAGCGTTCCCTTGATGTCGACTTTAAGATCGGCTTGTAAGGCGATGGTCATCGCCTTGATGGTGATCTTTTGTGGCTCGATCTTGATACTGCTCGAACCAACTTTGAGCAGGATCGACTTCGAGGCGGACGTTGACTGTGCGCCCGCCTTGATGGAGAGCGTGTCGTCTCCCTGTTTGACGATGGTGGTGCGGTCACCGGTTGCGAGCGTCAAGGCATCGTCCGCATGAATCGTCGTGGTACGGTTGCCTTTCGCGATGGCGATCTTAGCATCCCCAGTGCTGACGGTTCGCGTAAAGTTCTTCAGCACAGTGATCGTTTGACTGCCGTCTTTCGCTTTCTTGTCGCCGATGACGATCTTCTGATTGTTAAAAATCTGGATCGTTTGATCGCCCGCGTCCTTCTTGTCGAAACCGACCTTGAGCGTATCGTTGTTCTCGACGACGCGTTCGAAGTCTCTCTCCGCGTGAAAGTAGATGTGCTCTTCGCCCTTTTTGTCGTCGAACCGCAGTTCGTTGAAGTTTTGGTTCGTGCCCTTAGTGGTGCTCTGCGTCTTGATGCCGCTTTGTGTTTGTTTCGCCGGAAGATCGTAGGGAGGCATTTCGTCGGCGTTGTAGACGCGACCGGTGATGATCGGGCGGTCCGGATCACCCTCGAGGAATTCGACGATCACTTCTTGGCCGATCCGCGGAATATGGATCGAGCCCCAACGCTTGCCTGCCCACGACTGAGCCACTCGAACCCAGCAAGAACTGTTTTCGTCCGCTTTGCCTTCACGATCCCAGCGGAACTGGACTTTCACGCGGCCATATTTGTCCGTCCAAATCTCCTCGCCTTTCTTACCGACGACGACTGCGGTCTGTGGTCCGCGAATTCGCGGAACCGGTGTGTCGCGCGTCGACCGGAAGACGGTCGCTGACTTGATTGCCTGGAAGCGGCAGGAAAACTCGGATGACTGTTCAGAGCCGGTTTCGAATCCGCTGTTGGTTACCTCGATCTCGGTGCCGATGACGAGGTGTTCTCCGTTTTGGTCGGTGCGTTGGTGCCCTTCGAGTTTGAAGAGCGCTCCGTGTTCCAAGCCCAACGCATTGGTTTCGCCACTGACGCGTTCGAATCTCGCGTGCTGTTCTTCGATGCGGCGCTGGGAATAACTGGTTCCGTCGGTGGCTTTGGAATACTCGCCGGGGTAGTCAAAGACTTCGAATTTCGAAAGATCGTGCTTGCGCTGGATCTTCGAAGTCGCCAGTAAGTCCGCTTTCGGTCGTTCGAAATCGTAATCGTTCAATACGAAAACACCGGTTTGGACCTCGGCGGAAACCGACCATCCGAAGATGTGTTCCAACTCGGCGATCCGACGCGGGTCCGGAGGATGGAAACGCAGTTTGTCGTAACCGGGTTTCGTTTGGTGGGCGGAAACACTGTCGGCCAAATGCAACTCGTGTTTCGATTTTTCGTGCGTGAAATAGTAGTAGATGCCCTCCTGTTCCATGAGTCGGCTGACGAAGTCAAAGTCGGACTCGCGATACTGCACGCAATAGTCCCACTTCCGATACTCACCGCTGAGGTGATCCGCTAAGTCCGTGAAGCCGTGGTCACGAAAGACCTGCTTGATGATCTCGGGGACTTTCTTGCCTTGAAAAATCCGGCAGTTCGCCGTTCGCGTCAGGAACCAGACCCAGGGGACCAACGTTGCGGTGAACTTCCCGAAATGATCCTCAAAGCCGGACCATGAAAACTTGCTGAATCGACCGTTGAAGTAACGCGATTTACCGGTCGGCAGAGTGAGCTCGATCGTCGCCGATGTTCCCAGCAACGCTTCGAAATCAAGGTTGTGATTCTTGGAGAGTAAGTCGAGTTCGATCTCGAAAGGCTTGCCCAAACACTCCTGTGCACGCATGCGGTGCAGAAGAAGAGCGTCGGTGCCCGCCGCTGTCGTGAGCTGAATTCCGCGATTCTTCTGAAGCGCACTCATGAATGGGCTGCCGCTCTGTTGTCACCATGGCTGGTTCGCCGCTATCCAAAACGGCGGAGACACTCCTTACGTCCACCCAAATTGTACCGCAACCGATCCATTGCTTACTAGACGGCGCAGCTAAACCAGTTTGCGAGAGGACTGCCGCGATCTTGATCAACCGTCCGATCGACGCGCGACGACGATCAATCCATGCACGGGACGGCGAACTTCCAGACGCAACACTTGTTCCTCCATCTTGATCACTTCGTAGCCAGAGCGATCGAGTGCGCTACGGACATACCCCGAACGGTGACTGTATCGGCCGTGAGGATTCAGCATGTAGTCTGCTGATGCGTCTTCGTCGAGTCGCTCGACGGTGAATGTCAAAATCCCATTTGGACGGAGTGCCAGCGATGCAGAGTCCAATGGCTTTTCCAAATCGCCGAAGTACACCAGAGTGTCGGCGGAAACGATCACATCGAACTCGTTTGCGTGCGTCACCATGAATTGCGACAGTTCGGCTTCGTGCAATTCGTCAAAGCAGCCACGTGACTTCGCTTTCACAAGCATTTTTGGGGACAGATCGATGCCGACGAGACGATTGGCGTAGGGCCGTAACGCGTCGCCGCAGAGTCCGGTGCCGCAGCCCGCGTCGAGGATCGAGAGCTGCCCCGAGGGGTTGGGGAGCACTTCATCGATGGCTTCTTCGACGAGCGACGGCGCTCGGTATTCGAGCCTCTCGAGGACCTCGTCGAAACTCGATGCGAAGGCGTCAAATGATTCTCGCACGAACGCGTCGCTGCAACGTTCGGGGACGTCACTGCCTTCGCACGCCGCCAGCATATGCTTCGCCACTGCGTTGTCCGGTTCGATCTGCAGCCACTTTTGATAGACGATCACCGCCTCTTCGATTCGGCCGAAAACGTAAAGTGCTCGCCCGAGACTGAGGTGCGCGGTCGTGAGTTTGGGGTCGATCTCGACGGCTCGGCGATAGGCTGTCAGCGCCTCTTCCACTCGGGCCGCTGCCTTGTAGGCGTTGCCAAGGTTTTGATGAAACGATGCATTCTCGCTTTGCTGTGCGATCGCACGCTCGAACAATTCGATCGCGGCCTCCGTTTCCTCGAGGACTCGCAGCACGACGGCAAGGTTGTTCAGTGATTCGGCATGTTTCGGGTTCCGGTCGATCACCCATTGGTACGCGCGTTTGGCTTCCTCGTATCGCTCGGTCTCTTTGAGGATATTGCCCAAGTTGACGCGCGCGTCGACGTAGTGTGGATTCACTTGCAGAGCCCGCCGGACCAATTCGATCGCTTCGTCCGACCGGCCTTGCTGGTGTCGCAAGATGCCAAGAAAGTGCAATGCGTCGGCATCGCGTGGAGACTGCTTCAAGGCGCTTTCGTAAAGTTCTTCGGCTTCCTTGATGTGTCCTGTTTGATGCAACGAGATCGCGAGCGAGACGAGGCTTCCGGTTGCGGGCGTCGCTGAGTTCATTGGTTTTCCGAAGTCGTTGCGGTCAGCAGGTCAACCGATCGTGGCAATCCGCCAAAAGCCAGCGGCGGCGAGGTGGGGCCGCAGGTTCGGCGTCCAGACGTTGTCGACAAAGACGCGCTGGGATGCCGTCGGCTCGCCACCCGGTAGGTTTTCGGTGGGTGTCCGTGCGATGTCATAGGCTTGTTCGAGGTCCCGAATCCGCGAACCAGATCGCACGGCCCGACAAATGTGGTCGAAGATGTACGGCGACGGTATCGGCGGGGGCGCAATCACGGCAGTCTCACGCACTGTCTCACTCTCGATCATGGCTTGGGGGCTCGATTCGTCGCCGAGACCATCCGCTGGCACCTCCGATGATGGGGCTACCGCGTCCTTGCTCGCTTCGAGCGCGAACCGGATCGGTTCGATCGATTGCTGCAGTCTCAAGTCCCTCGGCGTGAGCATCGACCGCTCTTGCAAGCACCCCGGAGAGTGGGGTGAACAAAACACGTCATGCAGTGCCAATGCGCCGGCAGCCTCTGGACGAAGTTTGTATTGGCCCGCGAGGTAAAGGAACAACGCGTCTGTATTGATGCTCCAAACGCAGTGCGTAAGCAGATCGATTAGCGTGCGGCCGCCGCTGGAAAAGACTTGCTCCAGTTGAATTGCCATCCCGGACCCTCACTACGGTACCCAGCCTTCGCACACTCACGTCAAGCCCGAACTCTAGAGGAGACAGCGACGGGGACCAAGACTGATTCGCCGACCGCATAGCGGCGCGGTTGCGCACAACGAGGCGTGAAATCTGGTGGGTCGTGATAGTTGATGGGTGGCACCAATTGAGAATATTTGATGGGTGGCACCAATTGGGAGAGAAAGAATATTTGATGGGTGGCACCAATTGGGAGAGAAGATGGATGGCAGCAAATTGGGCAGGTGTGAAGATCGTAGGCCGGCGTCGCAAATTGGGCGTCAGCCGCCGGGGGGCGATCTCGCGAAGTCTCCGTAGCCTCTCGGGCTGGATTTTCGGTAGAACCCAGTTTGAGAGTGAGTCTCCCATCCATACACCGAGCAAAGAACCACGATGGACCGAGAAGGATCCGAGGGGTGCCTCCAGGACTGCTTTGAGCAGGGCATGGAATTGCATCGAAAGGGCGAGTTAACCAACGCCGAGGAGCAATACCGCCGAGTCCTCGACATCGACCCCGACCACGCTGATGCATTGCAGCTGATGGGTGTTGTCGCCGCTCAATTGGGGAACCTTCCGCTGGCAGTTGAGCGTGCTCGATTAGCCATCTCGAAACACCCCGATCAACCGGTCACGTACAACAATTTGGGCAACATGCTGGTCGAGCTCGATCGCTTCGACGAGGCCATTGACGCCTATCGAAACGCGATTCACTTGCGACCCGATTACGCGCATGCTCATCAGAATCTCGGCCACGTGTTTTGCCGAGTCGACCAGCTGCTCGATGCCCTTCAGGCCTATCAACGATCGACGGAGTTGGAACCCGAAAACGCCGATGCATGGGACTCTCTGGGCGATTCGATGCACAAGATCGGTCGCGCCGAAGAGGCCATCGACGCTTTTCGCCGTGCGATTGAGTTGGCGCCCGAACGAGTTCCGATCATGCATCGCTTGGGCGTCGCGTTGCGCTCGCTGAATCGAATTGACGAGGCAGCGGCCGTCTATCGACGTTGCTTGGAATTGCGTCCCGACGATCCGATCGCGGACCACTTTCTCCATGTTTGCGAGAAAGACGCCCCGACGCCCGAGAGGGTTTCGAGGGAGTTCGTTGAGAAGACGTTTGACGAATTCGCGGAGAGTTTTGACACGGTGCTGTCGGACCTCCAGTACCGTGTGCCGGAGATGCTCGGAGAGATGGCGACGGACTACGCTGAGCAACGTGGGGCGACCGACTTGGACGTCGTTGACCTTGGCTGCGGGACAGGGCTCTGCGTTGAGCCGTTGCGGGCGATCAGTGACCGGCTCATCGGCGTCGACCTCTCCGAAAAGATGTTGGCGAAAGCGGAGAAACGCGGCGGATACGACGACTTGGTTCGCGAGGAGCTGACGTCGTTCTTGGAAGCTCGAATCGATGAATTCGATCTCGCGTTTTCAGCCGACACCCTGATGTACATCGGAGACCTGCGTCCCACGTTGGCGGCGGCCGCAACGGCCGTTCGCGCAGAAGGCGGTCTGATTTTTAGCCTCGAAAAGCTAGACGGTGATGCTGCAACGCAGGATGGTTACGCGCTGAACGTCGCAGGACGCTTTCAGCATGATCGAGAAACGATCGTTCGTTGGTTGGACGAAGCAGGATTCGAAGTTCGCGCGATTCGCGAAGAAGAATTGCGTGACGAAGGTCGCGAAGGCGTGATGGGTTATCTCGTCGAAGCGATTCGCAAAAACGACTCCGAGTAGATTGCCGCGCAAAGGAATGCACTCAATGATTGGCCCACAAGCTCCAACGCCGCTTTCGCCCGCCGACGCAGAAGCGATTCGCGGTGTGTTCGAATCGGCAGGTTACTCCGAGGAACGTCTCCGCGAACTCTCGGGCCTCCTCGTGCCGCCGCCCCGCGAGATACTTCCGGCCGATACGCTCGCCGCGTTCAACGATTCGGCGGAACCACTCGGCTCGCTCGGTCGACTGTTCTATTTGGGTTTACCGTGCGGCGTTGGCGAGACCCGCAACGTGCTGCCGGGGGCTTTCCTTACGCTCTGTGTCGAGTGTGGTTTGCTCGCCAAAGAAGGTGGGTGTTTCGTTCCGCGAGCACTGATCGTGCCCGTTCAAGGGAATCTGCTGGCGTCGGACCTGCAACTGCTCCGGTCCCAGGATGAAGCTCAATTTGTGCCCACCCTCTGCGATGCGGCGGTGCATTTGAATCGGGTTCGTGCCCAGAAACCCGTCGAACGCGTGCTGGACCTTTGTTGTGGTTTCGGATTGCATGGGTTGCTGGCGAGCCAATCGGCGGCTGAAGTTGTCGCGACCGATTTGAATCCCCGGGCAGAATCCTTCGTGCGATTCAATGCGTCGCTCAATGGGCGCGTGAACGTCACTGCGATGACGGGTGACTTGCTGTCCGCGGTTGCGGGACAGCAATTCGATCTGATTTTGTGCAACCCTCCCTTCATTCTGTCGCCGGAGTCGGTGACGACGTATCGCTTCAACCCATTGGAACTGGATGGCTTTGT